>JBBSVL010000223.1:0-5054 GCA_038233595.1 Propionibacteriales bacterium
ACCCCGCGACAGGCACGGACGCCGGGGTCTCGACGTCGGGCGCAGAACGCCCTGCTCGACCAACGGAAGACTCAGCAGAGCGCACCGCTCGACCAGCAGAGAACGGTGGTCGAGCAGCGAGCGCCAGCGAAGCGCGTCGAGACCCGCGTCGAGACCCGCGGCGAGACCCGTAAGCCGAGGCAGGTGGTGCTCTACGTGCACCTGTCCGAGGCCGCCATCCGTAGCACCGGCGACCTGCACCTGGCCCGGATGGAGAACACCCGCTCCTTCGTCGATGCCGACCAGGTCCGGGACTGGTGCGCCAGACCCTGAGGCCCACGTGACCGTGAAACCGGTGATCGACCTGAACGAGCACATCCACGTCAACGCTTACGAGGTCCCTGACCGACTCGCCGAACAAGCCGCACTGGTCGACGTGCACTGCATCTTCCCCTGGTGCACCCGCCCCGCCCGCCGGCTGGAGCCCGACCAGCACCGCGCGGACTGCGACCACGCCCGCGAGTTCGCCAACGGCGGCACCACGTGTTCGTGCAACATCGCCCCGCTGTGCCGAAGACACCACCGCCTCAAGACACATTCGGCCTGGGGTTACTCGGTGGTCGAACGCGGGACCTACCTATGGACCAGCCCACACGGCTACCAGTTCCTCCGCGACCACCACGGCACCCTCGACGTGAGCCGCGACCATCGGCCACCACCAGATCCGCGGCCACCGGACGGGTAGCGGATCTTGACTTCGCCCGAACGCCCGTAGGTGGGGCACGGACACAAACCTCGTGGCACCCGTGGCAACTGCGCAACCTGCTCGACGAGCGCACAGACCGCAACCATCGAAGCGACGGGCGCCAGGCGCCATAGGCGCGAGTTCAGAAGTGGCGCGGCGGGTCACAGGCCGCCGAGGAGCGGGCCCAGCTGCCGGAGCTCGTCGAGGTGTACGTCGGTCAGGTCCTGCAGCAACCGGTCACCCTGCACGGTGAGCCGAAGCCGGACCCGGCGACGGTCGCACTCGTCGCGGACCCTCTCGACCAGACCCAGGGCGTGCACCCGGTCGATGAGCTCGCCGGTGGTGTGCGGCTTGACGAGCAGCTGGTCCGCGACCTCACCGATCGTCGGGCCCGGCTCCCCGGCCTGACCACGGATGGCCAGCAGCAGCTGGTGCTGGGCGTGGGTGAGCCCGTGGGCGTGAGCCGCGTCACGGCTCCACTGGTCGAAGCGCCTGAGCGTGGTCCGGAACTCGAGCAGACGCCGGTACTGGTCATCGGTGGGCACGGATACACCGTAATCTGTCGGCGCACGAGCCATCCCTTCGAAGGTGCAACTTGACCACGACTGACGCGAGCGTTCGCGACGTACGCCACCTCGGCGACTTCACCACCACCCCCCGCATGATGCTGATCGCGGCGCTCGCGGTGCCGATCGGTGCCGTTGCTGCGGTCGCCGCCTGGGCGCTGCTCCGGCTGATCGGCCTGATCACCAACGGGGTCTTCTACCAGCGGACCTCCTCGCAGCTGGTCGCGCCCGGTGCGGGGCACCACCCCTGGTGGCTGATCCTGGGGGCCCCGGTGGCCGGTGGCCTGGTCGTGGGGCTGATGGCGCGATACGGCTCGGAGAAGATCCGCGGCCACGGCATGCCGGAGGCGATCGAGGCCATCCTGCTGGGCGGCAGCAAGGTGCAGCCCCGGGTCGCGGTGTTGAAGCCGGCCTCGTCAGCGATCGCGATCGGCACGGGTGGACCGTTCGGCGCCGAGGGCCCGATCATCATGACCGGCGGCGCCCTGGGGTCCCTGTTCGCACAGTTCCTGCACCTGACGGCCGACGAACGCAAGACTCTCCTGGTCGCCGGCTCCTCGGCGGGTATGGCGGCCACCTTCAACTCCCCGCTCGCCGCGATCATGCTGGCGGTCGAGCTGCTGCTCTTCGAGTGGCGCCCTCGCAGCCTGATGCCCGTGGCCGCCGCGGTCTGCGTGGCCACCGTCGTCCGCGGGCCCCTGCTGGGCACCGGCGCAATCTTTCTGGCAGACAGCCCGATCCAGCTCCATGTCAGCACCTACCTGCTCTGCGTCGTGTCCGGTGTCGTGTCCGCCGTCCTCGCACTGATCGCCACCGCACTCGTCTACGCCTCCGAGGACGCGTTCCACAAGCTGCCGATCCACTGGATGTGGTGGCCGGCGATCGGCGGCCTCATCATCGGCGTCGGCGGCCTGTTCGTGCCGCAGGCACTCGGTGTCGGATACAACGTCATCGACGCAGAGCTCACCGGGTCGATCGGCATCGGCCTGGTCACCGGCATCCTGATCGTCAAGACCCTGATCTGGTCACTCTCCCTCGGGTCCGGTACGTCGGGCGGTGTCCTCGCCCCGATGTTCATGATCGGCGGCGCCCTCGGCTCACTGGAGTCGCAGATCTTCCCGCACGTCGGCCCAGGGTTCTGGGCGCTGATCGCGTTGGCTGGCGTGCTCGGAGGCGTGATGCGCAGCCCGCTGACCGGCATCGTCTTCGCCCTCGAGCTGACCCACCGCTGGGACGCCGTACTCCCCTTGATCATCGTCTCGATGACGGCTTGCGCGGTCTCGGTGCTGATCCTGAAACGGTCGGTGCTGACCGAGAAGATCGCCCGCCGCGGCTACCACCTGACCCGGGAGTACGACGTGGATCCGCTGGGGATCCTCTTCGTCAGCGAGGTGATGCGCGCCGACGTGCTCGAGTTCGACCAGGACCTGGACGCGGATCAGGCCCACCTGGCGATGAGCTCGCCCGACGACGACTACCTGGCCTGGCGACAGCAGCTCTACCCCGTGATCGGCCCGGAAGGTCTGGTCGGCGTCGTCACCCGGGGCGACCTGCTCGCCGCGGCCAACTCGCCGGAGGGCCAAACGGTGCGCGACCTGATGCAGGTCGACCCGGTGGTGACGCACGGTGACCAGACGCTGCGCCATGTCGCTGAGCTGATGGCCGTGCACGGCGTCACCACGATGCCGGTCGTCGACCGCGACGACCCGACCAGCGCGATCGGCATCGTGTCGCTGCCCGACCTGCTCGCCGGTCGGCTGCGCGACCAGCAGGAGGCACGCGAGCGCGAGCGGGTGCTACGGATCCGGCTGCTCTCCCCCTCACGCGGGGCGAACCGCCCGGTCTGAACCGCCCATCGCGGCCACCCGCTGCCTGTGCCAGAGCGCCACCGGGGACATGCTCGTCACGACGTTGCGAAGGTTCAGGATCAGGCCGCCGTACTCCTGCCAGTGGCTGGCGCGCAGATCCTCCGTGGACAGGTCGACCGCGAGCCGGCCCAGCTCGGCGCGCACGTGTTCCAGACCCTCCGGGTCGTCGGTGGCGATCGCCGCGGCAGCCGCCTGGACCAGGTCCGCCCAGCGGCCCCGGAAGCCCTCCTCCCACGCGTTGGCGCCCTCCACGCTCAGCGAGACGGTTCGAACAATGCTCTGCACCTCGGATACCGCCTGTTCCATCCCGTGCAGGACGTCCTCGAGGTCACCCACCGGCAACGCCCGGGCCCGCCTTCGCGGGTTGAACCTGGCGCTCTCCCGCGCCTGCCGGACCAGCCCCCAGGCCTCGTCGTGGTGTACGTCAACCTGCCGGCACGCGTCGAGCCAGTCCTCGATCTGCTCCTGCCCGAGATCGGGTCCGAGTCCTGAGGAGATCTCGGTCAGCACGTCGCCGATCTCGTGGGCGATCTCGTGAACGTACGACGATGCGGCGCGGTCGCGCAGTGGTGGCCACACCAGCAGGTTGACCAGCAGCCCGACACCGATGCCGACCAAGGTGTCGAACAGCCTGCCGAAGAAGAGGTTCGACCTGTCCAGGTAGCCGGTGCCCAGCACCACGATCGTCGTGGTGGCCAGCGTGGTCGACTCGTCGCGCAGCCACCTGAGCCGGCCGATGGCGAAGGCCAGGGCGAGTGCCACCCCGAGCTGGATCGCGCCCAGGCCGAGCACCTTGCCGACCACCCAGGCGAGCACCACCGCGAGCACCGTGGCACCGATCTGCTGGGCGCCGCGTGCGAACGTCCGGTAGAGCGTCGCGTGCACGACGAGCACCGCCGACCACGCCGCAAGGATCGGGGTGTGCAGGCCGAGGATGTCGGTCGCGACCATCCAGGCCAGGACTGCGGCAAGCACCACCTTGGCGTTCTGGACCAGAGCCGCCCAGGCGATCGGGTCGCGCAGGCCGTCGCGAGCACGCCGCGAGAGGCGCGCCCGCCGCTCGGCCCGTGGCTGCGCGCTGGTCACCCCGTCATGGTGACCCATGTGGCCGTCCGGCACACCTGGCCGGTGGGGTCGACTCAGCTCAGCGGCAGGTACGCCGTCAGGTCGGTGCGCTCACCGGACGCCCGGGCCCGACCGTCGGCGACGGCATCTACCCACGCAATGCTGCCGGTTGCGACGCCGATCCAGGTGTCGGCGTCCAGCTCGACGACTGCCGGAGGAGTGCCCCGGGTGTGCCGGACACCGGGGATCACCTGCACCGCGGCGTACGGCGGCACGCGGACCTCCACCGAGTTGCCGGGGGCGCGTTGCTGGAGCAGCGCCATGAAGTGCTTGACCAGCAGCCGCAGCTCGTCCCGCGAAGCCGAACCCGCGCTGTGGGCGGTGAGTGCGGCGGCGACCTCGTCGGCCGGTGCCGGGCGGAACGTGCGGGGCACCGCCGACCTACCCCAGGGCAGCGGGCAGCGTGGCCGACCAGGCCCGCCGTACGTCGCCGACCGGCACGGTGAGCTGGCCCTCGACGACCAGGTCGCCGCCGCCGGTGCTGCCGAGCACGCTGACGGGTACGCCGGCCGCGGTCGCTGCCGCCTCGAACGCCACTTTATGCTCGCTGCCCACGGTGACCAGGGCGCGTGCACCCGTCTCGGCGAACAGCGCGACGAAGGGATCGCCGGTCAGCGTCACCGTTGCGCCGACGCCGTGGCGGATCACCGACTCGGCCAGCGCCTGGGCCAGCCCCCCGTCGGAGAGGTCGTGGGCAGAGGTGACCAGGCCCTCGCGGGCTGCCTGGACCATCAGCGTGCCGAGCGACTGCTCGGCAGCGAGGTCGACCCG
>JBBSVL010000224.1:0-5051 GCA_038233595.1 Propionibacteriales bacterium
GACGGCGGTCTGCAGCACTCCGGCGACATCGCCAAGGCGATCGCTGCCGGAGCCAGCTCGGTGATGCTCGGCTCGCTGCTGGCCGGTTGCGAGGAGAGCCCCGGTGACCTGGTCTTCGTCAACGGCAAGCAGTTCAAGGCCTACCGCGGCATGGGTTCACTCGGCGCGATGTCCAGCAGGGGGAAGAAGTCCTACTCCAAGGACCGCTACTTCCAGGCAGAGGTCACCAGCGACGACAAGCTCGTCCCCGAGGGCATCGAGGGCCAGGTCGCTTACCGGGGACCGCTCGCCGCGGTCGCGCACCAGCTGGTCGGCGGCCTGAACCAGTCGATGTTCTACGTGGGCGCTCGGACCATCCCCGAGCTGCAGACCAAGGGCCAGTTCGTCCGGATCACCTCTGCCAGCCTGAAGGAGTCACACCCGCACGACATCCAGATGACGGTCGAGGCGCCGAACTACTCCGGCCGCTGACCTGCCCTTGCGATAGTCCGGTTCAATCGGCAGGTGTCCGTCGGCGTGTCGACCTGCGTTCCGGACCGGACTATCCGGGTGCGGCGAGCCGTTAGGGTTCTCGGGTGAACGACTTCGAGATCGGGGCGGCCAAGCGCGGCCGCCGGGCCTACTCCTTCGACGACATCGCGATCGTGCCGAGCCGGCGCACCCGCGACCCCGAAGAGGTCTCGATCGCGTGGCAGATCGACGCCTACCGGTTCGAGCTGCCGATCCTCGCGGCACCGATGGACTCGGTGATGTCTCCCGAGACCGCGATCGCCTTCGGTCAGCACGGTGGCCTGGGGGTGCTCAACCTCGAGGGCCTCTGGACCAGGTACGACGATCCGAGCGACCTGCTCTGCGAAGTGGCGTCGCTCAGTGGCGAGGCGGCGGTCGCCCGGATGCAGGAGATCTACACCGAACCGGTCCGGGCCGAGCTGATCACCGAGCGGGTCCAGCAGATCCGCGACGCCGGGGTGACCGTGGCCGGGTCGCTCTCCCCGCAGCGCACCAAGGAGTTCGCCAAGGCGGTCGTGGACGCCGGGGTGGACATGTTCGTGATCCGCGGGACGACGGTCTCCGCCGAGCACGTCTCCTCGCAGTCGGAGCCGCTGAACCTCAAGGAGTTCATCTACGAGCTCGACGTACCCGTCATCGTCGGGGGGTGTGCCACCCACCAGGCGGCGCTGCACCTGATGCGCACCGGCGCCGCCGGTGTGCTCGTCGGCTTCGGCGGCGGCGCGGCGCACACCACACGCACCGTCCTCGGCATCGCCGTGCCGATGGCCAGCGCGGTCGCCGACGTGGCCGCGGCCCGGCGCGACTACCTCGACGAGTCCGGCGGTCGCTACGTGCACGTGATCGCCGACGGCTCCATCGGGCGCTCGGGTGATCTCGCGAAGGCGGTGGCCTGCGGTGCCGACGCGGTGATGGTGGGCTCGCCGCTCGCGCGGGCGATCGACGCGCCAGGCCAGGGCTTCCACTGGGGTGGCGAGGCGGTCCACGCCGAGCTGCCGCGCGGCGAACGCGTCCAGATGGACCGCGTCGGCACTCTCGAGGAGATCCTCTTCGGCCCGTCCCGGGTGGCCGACGGCACGATGAACCTGGTGGGCGCCCTGCGCCGCTCGATGGCGACCACCGGCTACACCGACCTCAAGGAGTTCCAGCGGGTCGAGGTCGTCGTCCAGTGAGCGCAGGTCGGCGGGCGTTGGTCCTGGCTCTCGCCGGCTGCCTGCTTCTGGTCGGCGCGATCGTGCTGGTGGTCACGGCACGTCATCCGACTCGAAGTCTGCGCCAGGTGTCGTCGGGTGCCACCTTGCACGCAACGGCGACACCGACCACGCTGCCGACGTCGCCGGTCCCCTCGCTGACAGCGACGGCGACACCGACACCGACACCGAAGGATCGGGGGCTCACCGCATCGGTGACGAAACGGAGGGTCGAGCTGGCGCGACTGGCCAGCAAGGCGCGGACGCTGAGCAAGGCGGCCCGGGCGCTGAGTGCGCTGCGCCGCGCACGGCCCGTGGCGCGGTTCACGATGGCGGACTTCAACATCCAGGGCGCCTCACACCGGGGCGACATCACCGGCAGGACCATGCGTGTGCGTGACCTGCTGCTGAGCCACCACGTCGACGTCGTGGCGCTGCAGGAGTTCCAGGCGCCTCAGCGGCAGATCTTCGCAAGGGTCGCCGGCGGCACGTACGACGTCTATCCCGGCACCGGGCGGTCCCTGGACGCAGAGGACTCCGTCGCCTGGCGCAGGGACACCTTCGAGCTGGTGCGGGGCGAGACCCGTCCCTATCGTTACTTCCACGGGGGCATCCGCAACATGCCACGCGTGCTGCTCCGCAACAGGGCGACCGGGGTGACCGTGTGGGTGACGAGCTACCACAACCCGGCGAGCTGCTGCGGCTACGGCGACTCGGCGCCCTTCCGGTCCCAGAACGTGCGCGCGCAGGTCGCCGACGCCCACACGCTCATCGCCGCGACCAGGGCGCCGCTGATCGTCTCGGGCGACATGAACGACCGCGCGAGCTACCTGTGCGCGATGACCGCCGGAGTGGACATGCACTCAGCCGACGGCGGCAACCACGTCGGTGGGTGTCACGTGCCCCCGCACCCATGGATCGACTGGATCCTGGGCACCAGCGACGTCGAGTTCTCCGGCTACCTCCGAGACCAGAGCGGCTTCGTGCGCAGTACGTCGGACCACCCGATCGTGGTCACGCAGGTGCAGGTGACCGGCAGACCCGGGGAAGGCCGGTACGCCGACTGAGGTATGAGGAGGCACTCTGGGACGATGGGGAGATGCCTCTCACTGCCGATCTCGGTCCCCACTCCCGCGCGAAGGCCCTCGACGCGATGGAGGCGACGTCATCGGGTGCGGAGCTCGACGTCCTCGTTGTCGGCGGAGGGGTCACCGGCGCCGGCACTGCCCTCGACGCGGTCTCCCGCGGGCTGTCCACGGCCCTGCTCGAGCAGCGCGACTTCGCCAGCGGCACCTCCTCGCGCTCCTCGAAGCTGGTCCACGGAGGCCTGCGCTATCTGGAGATGTTCGACTTCGCACTGGTCAAGGAGGCGCTGGAGGAGCGCGGTCTGCTGCTCACCCGGCTGGCGCCACACCTGGTCCGCCCGGTGCCGTTCCTCTACCCGCTCTACCACGCCTGGGAGCGGCCCTACGTCGGTGCCGGTCTGATCCTGTACGACGGGATGGCGATGCTGGGCAAGTACGACATGGGCGTCCCCAAGCACAAGCACCTGCTCCGTCGTCAGGTCGCCCGGATGGCCCCCGACCTGCGCACCGACGAGCTCACCGGCGCGATCCGCTACTACGACTGCCAGGTCGACGACGCCCGGCTGGTGATGAACGTCGCGCGGACCGCCGCGGCGTACGGCGCGCACGTGGCTTCCCGCACCAGGGTCACCGGCTTCCTACGTGAGGGGGACCAGGTGGTCGGCGTGACGGCTCGCGACCTGGAGAACGACCGCGACCTGGAGGTCCGGGCCCGGGTCGTGGTCAACGCCGCCGGTGTGTGGACCAACGAGATCCAGGAGATGGTCGGCGGCCGCGGCGCCCTGCAGGTCGAGGCCAGCAAGGGGGTGCACCTCGTCGTACCCCGCGACCGGATCCGCTCCGAGACCGGCTTCATCACCAAGACCGAGAAGTCGGTGCTGTTCGTGATCCCGTGGGGCCGGCACTGGATCATCGGCACCACGGACACCCCCTGGAACCTCGACCTCGCGCACCCGGCGGCGTCCCGGGCCGACATCGACTACGTGCTCACCCACGTCAACAAGCTGCTCAAGGAGCCCCTGGACCACGCCGACGTCCAGGGTGTGTACGCCGGACTGCGGCCACTCGCCAAGGGGGAGTCCGAGCCGACGTCGAAGATCTCCCGGGAGCACACGGTCGTCAACCCGGTGCCGGGCCTGGTGATGGTCGCCGGCGGCAAGCTGACCACCTATCGGGTGATGGCCAAGGACGCGGTCGACGTGGCGGCCTCGACCCTGGAGAGCAGTGGGCGATCGGTGCGACCCAGCATCACCGACCGGGTGCTGCTGCTCGGCGCCGACGGGTTCGAGACCCGAACCAACCAGCGGATCGGGCTGGCCCGGTCGACGGGGCTCAGCGTGGCCCGGATCGACCATCTGCTCGGCCGCTTCGGTGGCCTGGTCGACGAGGTCCTGGAGATGATCGCCGGGGACCCCGCGCTCGGGGAGCCGCTGGCGGGCAACGAGGTCTATCTGGCGGCCGAGGTGGTCTACGCGGTGACCCACGAGGGCGCTCGGCACCTCGACGACGTGCTCACCCGGCGCACCAGGATCTCGATCGAGACCTTCGACCGAGGCACCGCCTCGGCCCGGGCGGCGGCCGAGCTGATGGCCGCCGAGCTGGGCTGGGACCAGGCCCGGATCGACGACGAGGTGGACCACTACCTGCGCCGGGTCGAGGCGGAGCGGCAGAGCCAGGAGATGCTCACCGACCAGGAGGCCGACGAGGCCCGGGTCAAGGCCCCGGAGGGACCCTGGGGCGTGTAGCCCCGACGCACTACTGGCCGGTGCGGCCGTCGATGCACTCCCGCAGCAGGTCCGCGTGCCCGACGTGCCGGGCGTACTCCTCGATCATGTGCACCAGGATGTCGCGCAGCGAGACCGGATCGCCGTGGTGCTCGCCGGTCACGTCCAGAGTGGGGGCTGTGCCGACGAAGCGCTCGGCGTTCGCGACCTCGCTCCGCCACGTGGCCCATGCCTGCGCCACCACGTCGTCCTCGCCGACCGCGCCATTGAAGTCGCCGTCCCGGTCCTCGGAAGTGCGGTAGTGCCGCGGCACGTCCTCACGGGCCAGCACCCGCCGGAACCAGTGGAGCTCCACGTCCGCGAGGTGCCGCAGCAGGCCGAGCAAAGACATGGTCGACGGTGGCACCGATCGTGTCGCCATCTGAGCCGCGTCGAGGCCGTCGCACTTCATCGCGAACGTGGTCCGGTAGTTGCGGAGGTAGTCCAGCAGCACCCCCCGCTCGTCGGTGGCGCCGCTGTCGGTGCGGGGGTCCTCGTCGGGC
>JBBSVL010000225.1:0-5024 GCA_038233595.1 Propionibacteriales bacterium
GCCCTCCGGACGGAGCTCAAGCTCGACGTCGTACGACGTGACGGACAGCAGCCGAGCCCGTTGCGTCGCCTCGTCGTGGGACAGCGAGACGTTTGACATGCCAGCGAGGTTAGTGGGTCGGGGCCGGTGCCACGGGGCGGATTCGCGGGATTCCCCAGCCGCGGCTAGGATTCGACAGTTGCCTCGGCGAGGGAACGCCCGGGGACGGGTCGTTCCGTGATCGACGCGGTCGGTCTCTCTTCGATGCACCGTGCCGTTCCGGGCGCGGTGCATTTTGCTGCGTGGCAGCCACAGGTTTGTACGACGTACGTGACGATGACTTCGAGGAGCTCCCCACATGTCTGACGACAAGATCAAGGCCGAGGCCCGCACCGAGTTCGGCAAGGGTGCCGCCCGGCGGATTCGTCGCGCCGACAAGGTGCCGGCAGTGATCTACGGCCACGGCAACGACCCGATCCACGTGAGCCTGCCGGGTCACGAGACGATGCTCGCGATCCGGAACGGCGGCACCAACGCGCTGCTGCACCTCGACATCGAGGGCAAGGACCACCTGGCGTTGACCAAGCAGGTCCAGGCCGACCCGATCAAGGGTTTCCTGGAGCACATCGACTTCGTGGCCGTGCGCAAGGGCGAGAAGGTCACCGTCGACGTCGGTGTCCACCTGACCGGTGAGCCGGCCCCCGACACTTTGGTCGTCACGGAGAACACCACCGTCTCGCTCGAGGCCGAGGCGACCAACATCCCCGAGTGGATCGAGCTGTCGATCGAGGGCGCCGAGGTCGGCACCCAGTTCCACGCCACCGACCTGGTGCTGCCGACCGGGTCGAAACTGCTCAGCGACGACGACATGATGATCGTCAACGTGACCCACGCGCCCACCGCCGCGGAGGTCGACGCCGAGCTGGAGGAGGCCGAGTCCGAGGCCGGCATCGAGCGCGACGACTCCGACGAAGAGATCGCGGCTGAGGCGGCGAGCGCAGCCGAGGGCGACGACACCGAGGGTGGACCAAGCTCAGGCCGTGAGTCCTCCTCTTCCGAGGAGTGACCCTGCGCAACCCCTTCACGAAACATCCGATGACAGACCCCGGGACGACGCCGCGCGAACCTGGCCCGTCTCCCGGGGTCTGGCTCGTCGTCGGCCTGGGCAACCCGGGACCGGACTACGCCGACACCCGCCACAACATCGGCTACCTGGTCACCGACGAGCTGGCCCGACGGGTGAGCTCCGGGGAGAAGCGGGTGCACTGGCGGGCGCACAAGTCCGGCCGCGCCGAGGTCGTGGAGGGTCGGCTGTCGGCGCCGGGAACGCCCGGCCCACGCGTCGTACTCGCCAGGGCGCGGTGCTTCATGAACGAGTCCGGCGGCCCGGTGAAGGCCCTCGCGTCCTTCTACAAGGTCGCGCCGTCGGCCATCGTCGCGATCCACGACGAGCTCGACATCCCCTTCGGCACGCTGCGGGTCAAGCTCGGCGGTGGCGACAACGGCCACAACGGACTGAAGTCGATGCGCTCCTCGCTGGGCACGGGGGACTTCTACCGGGTCCGGGCCGGCATCGGGCGCCCGCCCGGCCGCCAGGCTCCCGCGGACTTCGTGCTGTCGGCGTACTCCTCCCTCGAGCGCAAGGAGCTGCCTTTCCAGGTCGACACCGCCGCTGACGCCGTGGAGTCACTGATCGACGTCGGCCTGGACCAGACCCAGAGCCGCTTCAACTCCTGACCCGCGACGGAGCTGACGGCCGCGCGCGGATCAGGCGAGTCGGGACTTCGGGGAGCCGGTCTTGGCCGGGTCGGTCTCGGGGAGCTCACCGAGCTCCTTCTCGACCGCGGCGACGACGTCGTCGGTGAGGGTGACGGCCGACGCGTGGGCGTTGGACTCCACCTGCTCGGGGCGTGAGGCGCCCACGATGGCGCCGGCGACGTTGTCGTTGGTGAGCACCCAGGCCACGGCGAGCTGGGCCATGGTGATGCCCAGGTCGTCGGCGATCGGCTGCAGACCCTGCACGGCGGTGAGCGTCTCGTCGTTCAGGAAGCGCTTGATCATGTCGGCGCCCCCCTTCTCGTCGGTCGCGCGGCTGCCTTCGGGCGGTGCTGCTCCGGGCTGGTACTTGCCGGTGAGCACGCCCTGTGCGATCGGGGACCAGACGATCTGGGAGAGCCCGAGCTCACGTGAGGTCGGCACCACCTGGTCCTCGATCACCCGCCAGAGCAGGGAGTACTGCGGCTGGTTCGAGACCAGCTGGATGCCGAGCTGCTGGGCCAGCTCGTGGCCCGCGCGGATCTGGTCGGCGGTCCACTCGCTGACCCCGATGTACAGCGCCTTCCCCTGCCGTACGACGTCGGCGAACGCTGCCATCGTCTCCTCCAGCGGTGTCTCCACGTCGTACCGGTGCGCCTGGTAGAGGTCCACGTAGTCGGTGCCGAGCCGGGTCAGCGAGGCGTCGATCGACTCCCGGATGTGCTTGCGCGACAGGCCGGTGTCGTTGTGCCCGCCGGGGCCGGTCGGGAAGTACACCTTGGTGAAGATCTCCAGCGACTCACGTCGTTGTCCGTGCAGCGCCTCGCCCAGCACGCTCTCCGCGGCGCCGTTGGCGTAGACGTCCGCGGTGTCGAAGGTGCTGATCCCGGCGTCGAGGGCCGCGTGCACGCAGGCGATCGCGGCGTCGTTCTCGACCTGGGACCCGTGGGTGAGCCAGTTTCCGTAGATGATCTCGCTGACCTTGAGGCCGCTGTTGCCGAGGTATCGGTAGTCCATGCCCTCCACCCTAGGAGCCCACCTCATAGGGTGGAGGGCGTGACCGACTTCGACCCCGCCGGCTTCGAACCGGGCAGCCCGCCAGCAGGTGCCGACGACCACACCTTCGCGGCGTGGGCGGCAACGGTCGCGGGGGACCTGCTGCTCCAGGTCCGCGCGAGCGGCCTGACCGGCACGGAGCTCAAGGACGCCGGCGACCTGGCCTCACACGACCTGCTGATGGCATTGTTTGCCAGGCACCGCGCGGGCGACGCGGTGCTGTCGGAGGAAGGATGCGATGACAAGGCCCGGCTGAAGGCCAGTCGGGTGTGGATCATCGACCCGGTCGACGGCACCCGGGAGTTCTCCGAGCCGCCACGCGACGACTGGGCGATCCACGTCGCGCTCTGGCAGGACGGCGAGCTGGTCGCCGGTGCGGTGGCCCAGCCCGGGCTCGAGCAGACGTTCCACACCGGCGCGCCCCCCGTCGTACCCCCGCGTACGACGGCGCAGACTCTTGGCAGGCCGCGGATCGTCGCGTCCCGGACCCGTCCCCCGGCCTTCGTGCACGCCCTGATCGACCATCTCGGTGGCGAGCTGGTCCCGATGGGGTCGGCCGGGGCGAAGGTGATCTCGGTGGTCCGCGACGTGAGCGACGCCTATGTGCACGCGGGTGGCCAGTACGAGTGGGACAGCGCCGCCCCCGTGGCCGTCGCCCGCGCGGCCGGCCTGCACGCCAGCCGCGTCGACGGCTCGCCGCTGGTCTACAACCAGGACGACGTGCTGCTCCCGGACCTGGTCGTCTGCCGACCGGAGCTCGCCGAGCCGATCCTGGCGTTCCTGCGCGAACACGGCACCGACTGAGCATGCCGGTCCGGGCGGTGCTCTGGGATGCGGACGGGGTTCTGCAGCAGACCCCGCCCGGCACCTGGAGGGCGGCGACTGCCGTGGTCCGGGAGTTCCCGGGCTACCTCACGGGAGCACGCGTCGACGCGCAACGGATCCTCGCCGTCGTCGAGTCCCAGGGCCTGGCCGCGCGTGGCGAGGAGATCCTGCGCGTGTGGTCGACCTTCGACGTGCTGCCCGCGTCTCTGGAGGTGGTCGCGGCGGTCCGGTCCGCGGGCACACCGTGCTTCCTCGCCACGAACCAGGACCTCTACCGCGCCGGGTTCATGCGCAGCCTCACGGTGTATGACGACCAGCTGGACGGCTGCTACTACTCCTGTGACCTGGGTATCGCGAAGCCGGACCCGGAGTTCTTCGAGCACATCGCCGGCGACCTCGGCCTCGCGGCGTCCGAGCTGCTCTTCATCGACGACCAGCCCGAGAACGTCGAGTCGGCTCGTGACGTGGGGCTGGCTGCCGAGCTCTGGCACCACAGCCAAGGGATCGACGCGCTGACCGGCCGGCTCGCCACGCATCGCGTCAGGATCTGATGTTCGGAAGCTCCGAGCCGGTCCGCCCTGACCTTGTCCGCGATTTCAGCGTGGGAGTTCCTCATGGCTGGGCACCTGGTTGCCGTCGATGCTTGCCCGTTCCTCGTCGGTCAGCCCTGCGGCGGCGAGGATCCTCTGCACCATCCGATTCTTGCCTTGGCCATAGTCGTCGATGTTCGCGGCGACGCCCGCGACTCGCTTCTTCACCCTCCCGTACTCCGCGCACAGGCCCGCATCGCGGCGAAGCGTGTCCCGAACGCCCAGGTGGTTTCGGAGCGCCAAGGATTCGGCAACGACTACGTATGTGTTGGTGCCTGCGAGGTGTCCGGGCTCCTTGAACGCCCATCGTTGCGGGATTCCCAGCTCGCCGAGTGGGCGGAATCCAAGGCCGAGCAATACGTCACTGGCCGCGGTCACGTCGGCTTCGGCGACCACGATGTCCATGTCGATGATCGGCTTCGCGGCGAGGCCTGGAACCGACGTGCTCCCTACGTGCTCGATCCCGAGGACCGGGACGCGGCCGGCGCTCAGCGCACTCTCGTACATGGTGCGCAGCTCTTCGAACTGTTCCGGCCAGGTCGGGTCATAGTCAACGACAGTGATCACCTCCGTGACGCTATCCGCCCGGCACGGAGTTGCGCGTTCGCTGTGCCTCCGGGCAGTCTCACCGGCGATACCATCAAGGGATGAGTGACGTGAGTATCCGCGAGCTGGATCGGCTGGACGCGACCCGGCTCCCGGGCGTCGACTAAGCCGTGGCCACGAAGTCCGGGGCGATAGAGCTCGAGGTCGACAACAGGACCGTCCGGATCTCCAACCCCGACCGGGAGTACTTCCCGGCCCGCGGCGAGACCAAGC
>JBBSVL010000226.1:0-5020 GCA_038233595.1 Propionibacteriales bacterium
CATCGACTTCATGCGCGGCGTCATCACACCTACGGTGCAGCACCCGGCGGAGCCGCTCAAGACCGAGACGTCGAAGGCAGCGCTGCCCATCCCGCAGAGCCTGGCGCTCGCGCTGTCGGCGCACGTTGCGCATTGGTCGCGCGAGGAATCAGTGCTGGCGAATCAGTGGGGAGACCAACTCGGCCCCTGGGCGCTGCAACGAGCTATGCGCGCAGCCCGCGCCAAGGTCACCGGCTTGCCGCCGGACTTCCGCTTCCACGACCTGCGCCACTACCTCGCCAGCATGCTCATCGCCAGCGGTGCCGACGTGAAGGTCGTCCAGGCGCGCCTGCGCCATGCCTCGGCCAAGACGACATTGGACACCTACGCCCACCTATGGCCCGACTCTGACGAGTCCACCCGCACAGCCATCGACGCGGTCATGACACAGCGCGCGCAGAGTCGCTGAGCTCAGCGAGGGCCGACACGCCCTGAAAGTCGCTAGTCGCCGGCAGCGCCGTCCGCTTCGGCCCCGGGCTCTTCTGGAGAAAGTGTCGCCCTCATGCGCTCGACCGCAGCCACGAGTGGGTCGAGGTCGTTGTCGATCGTGTCCTGAATGATCTCAAACTCGGTCATGAAGTAGCGATGCGCGAGGTGATCGCGCATGCGTGCGATCTGTTTCCATGGGATCGCCGGTTCCGTGGCGAGTAACTCACCGCCAATCGACTTCACCGCCTCGCCGATCTCCACGAGGCGGATGCGCACGGCATCGCTAACAAGGTCGTCCGACAAACGGCCACGCGCAACATGAGAGCGGATAGCCTCAATCGCCGCCAGGATGTCATCAAGGCGGTCGGCATCGAAGCGACTCACAGCGCGATCAAATCCCGCTGGACTCGCGCTCGAACTCGGTCTTTGAGACCAGCGTCCGGAACCAGGTCCACCTGAACGCCTAGGATCGCTTCTAGCTCGGCCTCGATACTCAGGATCTTGATGAGGCCAGTCCCTGGGGCAAAGTCGACCAAGACGTCGACGTCGCTGCCCTCCTGGTCATCGCCGCGCGCGACGCTGCCGAACAGTCGTGCGTTCGTGACTCCGTGACGGCGCAACACCTCGCGCAGTTCGCCCCGGTGGGCGGCGACGAGACGGCCCGTCGGGCCGCTGAGTGGCTCGAGAACGGGAGTTGCGGTGCTGCTCATACTCCGATCGTAGCGACGCGGGCGCTCAGTGGCTGATCGCGGTCGAAGCGACAGCCGCACCGTGCCGCCGGGTGCTGGCCGCGGACTCTTGCGGACTATTTGCGGACTGGGGACAAACGAACCGGCCCCTGAATCTGCGTTTCTGCAGGTCAGGGGCCGGTTACGAGGTGCAACGGGCCTAGATGTCGTAGTAGAGCTCGAACTCGTGCGGGTGCGGGCGCAGCTGCACGGGCAGGATCTCCTGGGTGCGCTTGAAGTCGATCCAGGTCTCGATCAGGTCGGGCGTGAACACGTTGCCGACGGTGAGGAACTCGTGGTCCCGCTCGAGGTTGTCGAGTACGGCGTTGAGCGAGGTCGGCACCTGGTTGATGTTGGCCATCTCGTCCGGCGGCAGCTCGTAGATGTCCTTGTCGATGGGCTCGGTCGGCTCGGTCTTGTTGGTGATGCCGTCCAGGCCGGCCAGGAGCAGGGCGGAGAACGCGAGGTACGGGTTGGCCGACGGGTCGGGGCAGCGGAACTCGATGCGCTTGGCCTTCGGGTTCGAACCAGTGATCGGGATCCGAACGCAGGCCGACCGGTTGCGCTGGCTGTAGACCAGGCTGATCGGGGCCTCGAAGCCCGGCACCAGCCGGTGGTAGGAGTTCACCGTGGGGTTGGTGAACGCCAGCAGTGACGGGGCGTGACGCAGGATGCCACCGATGTACCAGCGCGCCACGTCCGAGAGGCCGGCGTACCCGGTCTCGTCGTAGAATAACGGCACGCCGTCGTTCCAGATCGACTGGTGCACGTGCATGCCCGAGCCGTTGTCACCGAAGATGGGCTTGGGCATGAAGGTGGCTGTCTTGCCGTTGCGCCAGGCGACGTTCTTGATGATGTACTTGAACTTCATCACGTCGTCGGCGGCCTGCAGCAGCTCGGAGAAGCGGTAGTTGATCTCGGCCTGGCCTGCGGTGCCGACCTCGTGGTGGGCCCGCTCCACCTGGAGTCCGGCCCTCTCCAGCTCGATGGTCATCTCGTCGCGCAGCTCACCGAAGTGGTCGGTGGGTGCGACCGGGAAGTAGCCGCCTTTGTACTTCACCTTGTAGCCACGGTTGTCGACCTGGGAGCCGGTGTTCCAGGCGCCGGCCTCGGAGTCGATCTCGTACATGCCGCTGTTGGCCTTGGTCTCGAAGCGCACGCTGTCGAAGACGTAGAACTCGGCCTCGGGGGCGAAGAACGCGGTGTCGCCGACACCGGTGCTGGACAGGTAGGCCATCGCCTTACGGGCGATGTTGCGCGGGTCGCGGGAGTAGGCCTCGCCGGTGATCGGGTCGTGGATGAAGAAGTTCACGACCAGTGTCTTCGCGCTACGGAAAGGGTCCAGATAGGCGGTGGTCGGGTCCGGGAACAACGACATGTCGGACTCGTGGATCGCCTGGAACCCACGGATCGAGGAGCCGTCGAAGCCGAGGCCGTCGTCGAAGACGGACTGGTCGAAGGACGACACCGGCACGGTGAAGTGCTGCATCACGCCCGGCAGGTCGCAGAACCGGACGTCGACCATCTCGACACCCTCGTCCTTGACGTACTTCAGCAGCTCTTCGCCGTTCTGGAACATTCGTCCTCCTCGGCCGCAGGAGCGACCTCAAAACTGTGCGTACAGAGACCTGATGCGCCGTCGCATCGCGGTTACTCGAACCTAGACGGGTGCGGTTTCTTGACCGTATCCACTTTGTTTCGCCCATGTAACGCCTGGGCCGGTGGCGAAGAACACCACAGGTAGTCGTGCACCCGGCCGATAGCGTGAGGTGGTGGACGTCGTGGAGAACACCGCTACGTGGCTGCGGCGGATCGTGGCCCTGGCCGTGGACTGGGCCGCCTGCTCGCTGGTGACCCTGGCCGTGGTGGGCACGCAGGGATACTCCGGCAACCCGGCCTCAGGCTGGATCACACTGGGGGTCTTCTGGCTCGAGGCCTCCCTCGGTACGGCGTTTGCGGGAGGGTCCTTCGGCCAGCTGGCCACCAGGATCCGGGTGCTGCGCCTGGACGGGCAGCCACTACCGCTGATCCCGGCCGTGGTCCGGACCATGTTGATCTGCGTGGTGATCCCGCCGCTGGTCTTCCGCCCCGATGGGCGTGGGCTGCACGATCTGGCCGTCGGCTCCGCGACGTACAGGCTGACCGCGAAGCGGTAGCTCTACCTGCCCCGCATGTTCTGGCGGGAGCCCTTCATGCTGGTCGGCAGAGGGCCCTTGGGCACCGGAATGTTCGAACGGTTGGCGTCCAGCGCCTTGAGCCGTGCCAGGACGTCGGTCATCTCGGCCGGCTTGAGGGCCTTCTTGCGCTTGGACACGTTGCGCACCAGCTTGTGCAGCGACACCTGACCTTCGTCCTCACCGACAATCACCTCGGTGAGTCGGGTGTCGCTGGCGATCCGCTCGTGCTTGCGGCGCTCGGCTGTGAGCAGCGACTTGAGCCGGTTCGGGTTGCCCTCGCCGATCAGGATGATGCCGGGCGGACCCACCAGCCGGTGCACGACGTCCTGCTGCCTGTTGAAGGCGATGCCCGGCTCGAGCTTCCAGCCACGTTTGAGCATGCCGAGCACGGCAGCGGCAGCGCCGGGACGGCCCTGGATCTGGGAGATCGCCGATCGCTGCCCACGGCGCCCGAAGACGATCAGCGCCGCCAGGGAGCCGAGCAGGACCCCGAAGACGACCGCGATCGGGGACGCGAAGCTCGCGGTCACCAGGCTCATCACCACGTAGCCGACCACTGCGGCAGCGAGGAAGACGCCGAGCAGGATCAGCCCGATCCTGGGGTCGGTCTTCTTGGTGAGCGCGTAGGTCTCCCGGATCTGCTTGATCCGGTTCGGCTTCTTCGTCTTGGCGGGCTTCTTCCGGTCCTTCTTGGCCATGCGGGGTGCCTTCTCGTTCGGGGACTGCAGTCTCTCAGAAACGCTGGACTCAGGCGGACCGGTCGCTGCGCGC
Organism: Propionibacteriales bacterium; assembly: GCA_038233595.1. GTDB lineage: Bacteria > Actinomycetota > Actinomycetes > Propionibacteriales > Nocardioidaceae > Marmoricola. The sequence continues at coordinate 4,145 of JBBSVL010000226.1, forward strand.
GTCCATCGCCTGCTGGTAGAGCCGCCCCGCACGGTACGACGAGCGCACCAGTGGCCCGCTCATCACTCCGGCGAACCCGATCTGGTCGGCCTCGTCGCGCAGCTCGACGAACTCTTCGGGCTTGACCCAGCGCTCGACCGGGTGGTGGCGAAGCGAGGGCCGGAGGTATTGGGTGATCGTGATCAGCTCACAACCAGCGCCGTACAGGTCGCGCAGCGCCTGGCTGACCTCCTCGCGGGTCTCTCCCATGCCGAGGATCAGGTTGGACTTGGTGACCAGACCGAAGTCGCGTGCGGAGGTGATCACGTCGAGGGAGCGGTCGTAGCGGAACGCCGGCCGGATCCGCTTGAAGATCCGCGGCACCGTCTCCACGTTGTGGGCGAGCACCTCGGGGCGGGACTCGAAGACCTCGCGAAGCTGGTCGGGTCGTCCGTTGAAGTCCGGGATCAGGTTCTCCACGCCGGTGTCAGGGTTGAGCTCGTGGATCTGCTTGACCGTCTCGGCGTACAGCCAGGCGCCTCCGTCGGGCAGGTCGTCGCGGGCCACACCGGTGATCGTGGCGTAACGCAGCCCCATCTTCTGCACCGACTCGGCCACCCGGCGCGGCTCGTCACGGTCGAGCGGCTCCGGCCTACCGGTGTCGATCTGGCAGAAGTCACAGCGCCGGGTGCACTGGTCGCCACCGATCAGGAAGGTGGCCTCCCGGTCTTCCCAGCACTCGAAGATGTTCGGACAGCCGGCTTCCTGGCAGACGGTGTGCAGGCCCTCGGACTTCACCAGCGCCTGCAGCTCGTTGTACTGCGGGCCCATCTTGGCGCGGGTCTTGATCCAGGCCGGCTTGCGCTCGATCGGGGTCTCCGCGTTGCGGACCTCCAG
>JBBSVL010000227.1:0-5010 GCA_038233595.1 Propionibacteriales bacterium
GATGAATGCGACCTCGTCGAAGCCAGCCGCGGCGAACCATTCCCGGATGGTGGGGGTGAGGTCGGGGTCACCGCGGTGCCGGGTCCAGATCACCTCGGCCCCCGGGCCGCACAGCTGGGGTGCTGCCTGGATGGTCGCCCGCACGTCGTCGTCGCTGATGTTGCCGAATATGCCGCAGAGCAGCACCAGGTCAGCAGGCGCGGCGTCGGCGTAGACCGCGCTTCGGCCTGCGTCGGCTCGGCGCGAGGGCTCCGAGCAGGTCGCGTCCGTCGCCGGCACATGCAGAGATCACCCGCAACGGTTCCGGGGCGGTCTGGTCGAGGCGTCGGTTGATCTCGCCACGCACGGCGTCCAGGCGATCGGCCCGCCCGGCGCCCGGGCGCGCATACGCGTCGTGCCACTCAGACCAGTCGGTGTTCTTCACAACTCATGAGCGTCGGAGAAGCGCTCGGAGCGCTCCATCGGAGGGGACCACCGGGCTGCGCCGTTTCCGGATCCACTGTCGAACCGTGAGAGCTGCATCGAGGCAAGCGGTCGCCGGCGTCAAGCGCGCAGCGATGCCTCGTCCAGCTCGACGCCGATGACCTGAGCGACACGGTCCAGGTCGACGTCCCAGGACAGCAGTGCGGCTCCTCGACGATGCGCAACTGCCGCGACCATGCAGTCGACGATCCCACGAGAGGTGACGCCCGCTTGCCGACAACTGCGATAGATCCTGGCTGCCACGTCGAGATCCGTGACCCACACAACCAGCGTGCCAGAGACCGGTAGGGCGCCTTGCCACGACGTGCAGTGTCCGCGGGTGAAGCTTCACTACCGCCACGTGGGGTCAGGTGCAGTCCACCGCTATCGCAAGAGCAGCGCAGATCTCACGCATCCGCGCTTCTGCCAGGCGACCGAGCCTTTGGACGAGGACCGCGAGCGAGACGCTTTCGATCGAGTCCAGGTTGACTGCCGATCGCAGCGGCACTGGATCGTCCCCGGGTTCGAGAAGGACCTCACTGGCGAGACCACGCACCGTAGTCGTACATGGTGCGACGAGCGCTCGCCGATGTCGAGGGATCACGGCATCACGTGACAGGACAACCACCGGGCGGCGCCCGGTCTGGGCCATCTCGCACCACCACACCTCGCCGCGTGTCGGAAGGTCGCTCACGAGGCGGCGGCTGCCTGTCGCCACGAGGCCAGGTCGCCCCACTCGTCCGGTTCGTCGATCGGGTGCTCGTCATAGGCCGCGTAGCTGGCATCCAGCTCAGCGGACCGGTGACGGAGCAGCAAAGCACGGAGGGCCTCATCGACGAGAGCCGCGTTGGTGCCCCCCACCCGCAGGTTCCGGGCACTGTCGAGAAGCTCGGCGTCCACGGTCGTGCTCAATCGTGTGCGGTTCATGCCATCAGTATGCCATTGAACCGATGCAACTCCCGTAGGCGGGTGGGATCCCAGGCGTCCGGGAGGAGCTGTTGAACCCGGACTTGTGAGTGAGCGCTCACTCAGTCATACTCCCGGGGTGACCCCACGCGCCGCACCCATGGCTCCCGAGGAGCGACGCCAGGCGATCATCGACGTCGTCGTCCCGTTGCTCCTCAAGCACGGCAGTGACGTGACCACACGGCAGATCGCTGACGCGGCCGGGATCGCGGAGGGCACGATCTTCCGTGTCTTCCCGGACCTGGCCGCGCTGTGGATCGCCACGGCGGAGCAGACCCTCGACCCCGCAGTGGAGCTCGCCGAGCTGCACGCGGCACTCAGTGGGTGCAGCGACCTACGCGCCAAGATCCTGGTTACTGCGGACCACCTGCTCGAGCGCTCCCAGCGGGTGATGGCGGTGCTGATACTGACTCGTGGTGCCTGGGTCCAGGACAAGGCGCAGGACAAGGCGCAGGACAAGGACCATGACAAAACTCATTCGCCCGGACGGCCGCCCAGGTTCATCATCGAGGCGAACCGGGCGCTGATGGCCGGGCTCACCGAGCTCTTCGAACCGCACCGCGAGGAGCTCAGCGTCGAGCCGGAGGTCGCTGCGTCCGTGCTGCGCACGCTGGTGCTGGGCAGCCGGCACCCCGGCGCCCCCGCCGACCTGCTGCTGACTCCCGACGACGTCGCGGACGTGATGCTCGACGGCATCCGCCGGCGATCCACCCGAAAGGCCTGACATGTTGCTGCGACTGGTCCGTGAGTACTTGAGACCCTACAAGTCCTGGCTCGCCCTGATCGTGCTGCTGCAGCTGGCCGGCACCATCGCCGCGTTGTACCTGCCCAGCCTCAATGCCGACATCATCGACAACGGGGTCCTGCTCGGCGACACCGGCTACATCGTGCACACCGGGATGGCGATGCTCGCCGTCTCGCTGGTCCAGATCGCCTGCTCTGTCACCGCGGTCTGGTTCGGCTCGCGTACGGCGATGGGCCTCGGCCGCGACATCCGGGCCGCGATCTACCACCGGGTCGGCGGCTTCTCCAGCCGCGAGGTCCAGCACTTCGGCGCCCCGTCCCTGATCACCAGGGAGACCAACGACGTCCAGCAGGTCCAGATGCTGGTGCTGCTGAGCTGCACCTTGATGGTGACCGCGCCGATCATGATGGTCGGCGGCGTGTTCATGGCGATGCGCCAGGATCTCGGACTGTCGTGGCTGCTCGCCGTCGCGGTGCCGGTGCTGCTTGTCTCGGTGGGCTTCATCATCAGCCGGATGGTGCCGAACTTCCGCAAGATGCAGGAGCGCATCGACGAGGTGAACCGGCTGCTGCGCGAGCAGATCACCGGTGTGCGCGTGGTCCGGGCCTTCGTCCGTGAGCCCTACGAGACCCGACGCTTCGCCCGGGCGAACGGCGACCTCACCGACGTAGCGATCAGCGCCGGCCGGTGGATGGCCACGTTGTTTCCCACCGTGATGCTGGTGCTCAACGTTTCCAGCGTTGCGGTGCTCTGGTTCGGCGGTCACCGGGTCGACAGCGGCGAGATGCAGATCGGCGCGCTGACGGCCTTCCTGACCTACCTGATCCAGATCCTGATGTCGGTGATGATGGCGACCTTCATGCTGATGATGATCCCGCGGTCCGCCGTGTGCGCGGACCGGATCACCGAGGTGCTCGACATGAACAGCTCGGTGGTGCCGCCAGCCGATCCGGTCACCGAGCTGTTCACCCACGGGCTGCTCGAGTTCGACAGCGTCGGGTACTCCTATCCGGGGGCCGACGAGCCGGTGCTGCGCGACCTGAGCTTCCGGGCCCGGCCCGGTCAGACGGTGGCGATCATCGGGTCCACCGGTGCCGGCAAGACCACGATGGTCAACCTGGTTCCGCGGCTCTTCGACGTGACCGTGGGGGAGGTACGCGTCGACGGGACCGACGTACGACGTCTCGAGCCGGACCTGCTCTGGTCATTGATCGGGCTGGTGCCGCAGAAGGCCTACCTGTTCTCCGGGACGATCGCGAGCAACCTGCGCTACGGCAAGACCGACGCGACCGAGGAGGAGATGTGGGCCGCCCTCGAGATCGCCCAGGCACGTGACTTCGTCGAGGCGATGTCAGAAGGCCTGGACTCGCCGATCGCGCAGGGCGGGACGAACCTCAGCGGCGGTCAGCGACAACGGATCGCGATCGCCCGAGCCCTGGTCCGCAAACCCGAGATCTACCTGTTCGACGACTCGTTCTCGGCGCTCGACCTGGCGACCGACGCCAGGCTGCGGGCGGCGCTCGCACCGGTCACTAGTGCGGCCACCGTGGTGATCGTCGCGCAACGGGTCTCCACCATCCGCGACGCCGACCTGATCCTGGTGGTCGAGGACGGCCAGGTGGTGGGTCGCGGCACCCATCGTGAGCTGCTGGCCGACTGCACGACCTACCAGGAGATCGTCGAGTCCCAGATCACTGCGGAGGAGGCAGCATGAACCAGCCCTCGAAGCAGACCAAGCAGCTCAAGGAGACCGAGCGCATCGGTGGCGGCGGCCCGATGCCGGGACGGGGCCCGATGGGCGGCGGCATGGTCGGCCAGAAGGCCACCAACTTCGGCGACTCCGCCAAGCGGCTCGTCAACCGGATGCGGCCCTTCTGGCACAAGGCGCTGGGTGTGGTGCTGCTCGCGCTGTTCAGCGTCGGCCTGACCGCGGTCGGTCCACGGATCCTCGGCCGGGCGACCGACCTGATCTTCGCCGGTCTGATCGGCGGCCGGCTCCCTGCGGGGACCAGCAAGGCTGCGGCCGTTGAGCAGCTGCGTCAGCACGGCCAGGGCAAGCAGGCCGACCTGTTGGCGTCGATGGCCCATGTCCGGCCCGGTCTCGGAGTCGACTTCGGCGAGGTCGGCCACGTGCTGATGATCGTGCTGGCCATCTACGTGGGCGCGTCGCTGCTGGCCTGGGTGCAGGGCTACCTGCTCAACGACGTCGTACAGAGCACCGTGCTGCGGATGCGCTCCGACGTGGAGGACAAGGTCAACGCGCTTCCCCTGAGCTACTTCGACAGGCAGCCGCGGGGTGAGCTGCTGAGCCGGGTCACCAACGACATCGACAATGTCAGCCAGACCCTGCAGCAGACGATGAGCCAGCTGCTGACGAGCCTGCTCACCGTGGTCGCGGTGATCTCGATGATGTTCGTGATCTCGCCGGTGCTGGCGCTGGTGGCGCTGATCTCGGTGCCGATCTCGATGCTGATCACCAAGGCCATCATGAAACGGTCGCAGGGCATGTTCATCGCGCAGTGGCGACGCACCGGCAAGCTCAACTCACACATCGAGGAGACCTTCTCCGGTCATGAGCTGGTCAAGGTGTTCGGCCGCCAGCGCGAGGTCGAGGCGGTCTTCGCCGCCGAGAACGAGGAGCTCTACCAGGCCTCCTTCGGGGCACAGTTCGTCTCTGGGCTGATCATGCCGCTGATGATGTTCATCGGGAACCTCAACTACGTGGTGATCGCCGTGCTCGGTGGGCTCCGCGTGGCCAGCGGCTCGATGTCGCTGGGCGACGTGCAGGCGTTCATCCAGTACACCCGGCAGTTCACCCAGCCCCTGACCACCGTGGC
>JBBSVL010000228.1:0-5004 GCA_038233595.1 Propionibacteriales bacterium
GGCTCTTGTGACTGATCCGTGGGTGGGTTCAGGCGGCTGCTCGGCCGGGTAGTGGTGGGCACAGACCGCCGAGGTCGAGCATGGCCAGGGCGACGAGGGCTTCGGGTGAGCGGAACCCGAAGGCGATGCGGGTCAGAAGCCTCAGCTTCGTATTCACGCTTATCTGGAGGCCAGGGCCGGGGCGGCCCTCTGACCTGCGAGTCCTCGTCGGAGACATGTCGCTGACGGGCGCCGAAACGGCTCAATTACACGGTCCGGTCTGACGTCCACGCTTGCGCGGTGGGGCTCGCGTCGCGTTGTTCACCCAGCAGTGTCGCGAGGCGAGCGCGGAGTCCTTGGTTGTCGGCACGTAGCCGGCGAACCTCTTCGTGTAGGTCTTCGAGACGTTGGCGCCGTGAGGCGTCGCTGCTGCGCTGCGTCGCGGGAAGTCGCTGGGTGAGGTTGCGGTCGGTGGTGCGAAGACGTTCGATCTCGGCGCGCAGCTCCGAGTCGCGGTAGAGCAACGCGCGGGAGACGGCTGCGGCCTTGGCGACGGTCACGAAGGTGACCGGGACGCCCTCGCGGTCGAGGCGGCGCAGAGCGGCGCGGGCGCGCTCGCGGGTGTCCTCGGCGCGCCGCTGAGTCGCGACGAGCAGGTTCGCGCGGTTGTCAGAGCTCATCGGTCGGCTCCTGGTCGATGGCCTTGAGGGCGTCGATGACGAGTGAGAGGTTCGCGGCGACCTGCCGGTGGTTGGCGGCCAACCGCTGGTTGCCGTTGCGCTCAGCCAGTTCGATGAGCTCCAGGGTGTCGTCGTGCTGGCGACGATGAAGCGGCAGGAACTGCGGGGTGGTCTGGAAGTCCGGACACGTGAGGCAGGCGTTGGGGTGCGGACAGTCCTGCTGCGGCGGCCGTCCGCAGTAGCCGTTGGGCAGGCTGGCTTGAACACGGGCGAGGTTGTGCTTGACCCACTCCGCATCAGCAGTGAGCGCGTTCGGGTCGTAGGCCAGCGGCCGCCCGGCGATGTCGACCCGACGTCGCTGGTAGTCATCGAACGCCGCGCGCACGGTGCTGTCGTGGATGGTGGCGTAGCGGGCGGTCATCTGCGGGCTCGCGTGGCCAAGAAGCTTCTGCACGATGTGCTGAGGCACCCCGGCATTGATGAGTCTGGTCCCGAGCGTGTGCCTGAACCGGTGAAGAGTGACGCTCACCGGCCGGTCGGTCTCGTCGTGCAGGGCGATCTCTTGCTGCCAGGCCGAGAACCGGGTGCGCAGCGTGGCGTAGCTGAACGGTCGGACGCCGTCGGGATTGCAGTGGGGTGAGGGGAACAACCTCGTCGGTGCTCCGGACCAGCCCGGGGCTACGTGTGCTTGCTGAGCGCGGACCGCGTCGGCTGCGGCCTGCGACAGCGGCACGAGCTGTTCGGCGGCCATCTTGGCGTTGAAGAACTTCAGGCACGGCCAACCGACGCTGTCGTCGATGATCGGGTTGAACGGCAGCGCGCACGCGTCGTTGGCCCGAAGTCCGGTCTCCATCACGAGGATCACCAGGTGCCGGGTGGTGTCGTCGGGCAGCCGCGCAAGGTTGTCGGGGTTCTCGAGCTGCGCCATCACGAACTCGGGGATGAACCGGGGCAGCGGCCGTGGGCGAGCAGGCAGCTCATCGAGGTAGATCGCGGTGCCGGCTGACAGATCAGGTAGCCAGCTGTGACGCTGGCAGGCCTCCAGGAAGCCACGCAGGACCACCAGGTAGGTGTTGATGGTGTTGCCACCCAGATGGGAGGAGCCCAGCCACGACAGGTAGTGCTCCAGAACAGGCCGGGTCAGCCCTGCCGCGCCGAGCACCTCGGGATGCTGCTCGGTGAGGAAGACCGAGAAGTACCGCAACGCGCGCTCGTCGAGGCTGACCGAGCCGAACGCCTTGCCCGCGCCGAGCCGGAAGCGGGAGCAGCGCTTGACGGCGACGCGTAGCCACTGCTGGGTGATGCCGTCGAAGCGAATCTGCTGCGGGTGCCGGGTTTGAGGGGTTCCCAGCATACTGGCCCGCCAGATGTCTCGGGCGAACTCGGTCTCGGCGTCGGCGCCGTCAGTGAGGTCGCGCAGGTGCCGCCAGGCGTAACGCAGCTGACCCCATGTGCGGCCGCCGGAGCCGAACAGCGCCGCCCGGTCGACTTCCTCGCGCCACTGTTCGAGGGAGCGGTCCAACAAGGACTGGACGTCGGAGTTGGCCAGCAGCCTGACCAGGCCGCTGATCATCGTGGGCATCAGCCGGACGGTGCGGTCGTCGTGACGGCACTGGATGGAGTAGGCCAGCTCCAGCCGGGTCTGCTCGGGCAGCGCCCGCAGATCGAACGTCTCGGCCAGCCCTGACGACGGCTTGAGCTGCAACGGACCGGCGGTCGCCGTGAAGGTCGCCAGGTCCGGTTGCCCATGGTGCCTCCACCGGTTGTAGTGCGAGCTGCAAAGCGACCGCGCCCACGCACCTCGCGGGCAGCTGCCGACCTCGCAGCGACCGCGCGCGAACACCGGATCCTCGGGGTCGATCCGGATGATCTTGGTCTGGAACTCGGGGCGCACGACCGACCGCAGCTTGGTGAGCAGCGACTCCTCGCGATGACCCGGAACCGGCAACGCCAGGACGGTCATCAGCTGGTGCCCTGCGCTGTCCAGACGCCAGCCCGGACCAGTTCGGCACGGACGTCCTCAACAGTCAGGTGCACGTAGGTATCGCTGGTCGTGGTCACCGACCGGTGCGTCAGCATCTTGGACACCACCTCGATCGGCACGCCTGCCCGGATCAGCTCGGTCGCGCGGGAGTGGCGCAGCATGTGTGGACTGAACTCGATCCCGGTGCTGGTGCGGAGCCGACCGACGAGCTTGGCGACAGCGTCATAACGCAGCGGATGGCCGACCGGGGTGCTCCACAAGTTCACGAACACGTAGTCGGAGTCCAGGGTGCCGTACTCGATGTGCATGTAGTCGCTGTAGAGACGAACCAGCGGCGCCGACACCGGGATCGTCGTGATCATTGACGTCTTGGCCCGTGCACCGTTGGCGTTGTCGTTGCGGGGCGCGATCGTCACCTCACAGCGGCGGGACAAGAAGTCGGCGTGCCGCAACCCCAGCGCCTGCCCGATCCGCATGCCCGACTCCGCGAGCAAGGCGAACAAGAAGCGGTCCCGCAGCCGCGTGCAAGCCGCGAGGATGACGGTGACCTGCTCGACGGTCAGGGTGCGCGGCAGATGCCGCGGTGCGCGGAGCTTCACCGGCCGGGTCGGGATCGGCCGGCCCTTGGTGACGTGATGCAGGAACGGCTTGAACGACCCTCGCGGGACTCGCCGCCATGCCACCAGGCTGTCAGCCAGAGGGACGCCGTTGCGGGCGTGAAAGTCGTAGAAGCCGAACAGCCCGGCCAGGTGCCGGTTCACGGTCGTCTCGGACCGCCGCGCGGCCGAGGGGTCGAGCACGATGACGTTGTCGGCTGGGGCGCGGAGCCAGCGGACGAACTCCGAGACGTCCTCCACACCGGCGCTGTCCCACTCCACCCGGCGTAGTTCCAGGAACTGGAACCACAACGCCAGGCTGTGGGCGTAGGCCCGGACCGTGTTCGGGGACCGTTCGATCGCGGCCAAGTGCGACAGGTAGCTCTCGGCCGGCGCCACCGGAACCAGGTCCTCGTCGGTCACCGTCCAGGACTCCGCACCCGACACGGGCATCAGCAGTCGCTGCGTCCTCATCGCCCATCCCCCTCCTCGAGGTCAGGCTCGACCGACAGCGCACTGATCGAGTCACTTGAGGGTTTACGCCCCTCGCCGGATCACGTGGGGGACGTCAGAGACAGACTCCAGATAACGTGTCGCCGACGAATCGCTCAGGCCGCGTCGGCGACGTCGAAGACAGCCGTTTCCGGCCTCCAGATAATCACGCTCTCGACCCTGGCATTCGACAGCCCGTGCGTGAGGGCAGCATCGATGCCGGCCCGGTGGTTGCGGATCGCACCGGCCAGCTTCACGAACGCCGGGAGCTGGCAGCGCCAGGCCCACTTCAGCCAGGCGTCGAGCAGCGCGATCCCCTCGGCGTCTTTGAGCTGAAACACCTGACGAAGTTGCTCCTTCAGCAGATACGCCCGATAGAGCGGCGCGTTGGTCTTGGCGATCACGGCCAGCTTCGCGGCTTGCCGTTCGGTGAGATCGCCGGGGTTCTTCCACAGCGCGTACCGGGCGTTCTTCAGGTCCTTCGCGACCGCCTTCTGGCCGCCCTTGCGTGCCGCGTTCCACACCTCACGGCGGACCTCATCAAGGGCTCGGGTGGCCCACTGCACGATGTGGAACGGGTCCAAGCACAGCTCGGCGTTGGGGCACCGATCAGCCACGACGTTCGCGATCCACTCGGCCGCATCGGCGCTGACCAAGGTGATCTGGGCGCAGCGCTCGGCACCGAGCCGGTCGAAGAAGATCTCCAACGTCTTCATGTCCCGACCGGGATGGGCCCACAGCAGCACACCGGTTTCGTGGTCGACGACGACGGTGAGATACTTGTGGCCGCGCTTGTAGGAAATCTCATCGATGCCGATCCGGCGCAGGTTCGCGAACCGGTCGGTCTTGGCCTCCGCGTCGGCGACCACCCGGGTCACGATCGACCCGACCGTGCGCCAGGCGATCCGCAGCAGATCCCGGACCGCCGACTTCGAGCAGTGCGTCACCAGCCACGCGGCGGTGTCATCGAAGGCGTAGGTGTGACCGGCGCCGTGCCGAGCCCACGGGACCTGCGCGGCAACGACCCCATGCTCGGCGCAGCTCACCCGCGGTGAGTCGGCCTCCAGGAACGCCTGAACTGTGCCCAGGTCCAGCGCCCGCCATCGCCGACGACCCTCGCCCTGGTCATAGCCAGGGCAGCGCTTCCCGCACCGGCCGCAGCGGCGCTTCGTCGCCTTCCGAGGCCGCACCGACACCACCACGGCCTGCTCGTCCTCGTCGAACTCGACGCCCTCTACGACCGCCGTTGCCAACCCCAGCAACTGAGCCCATA
>JBBSVL010000229.1:0-4989 GCA_038233595.1 Propionibacteriales bacterium
CGCCTGGGAGGCATCGGCTGCCGCTGTGCTGCGCAAGGCAGGCCGGATGGGCGAGGACGACGCGGACTCGGCGGTCTGGGACAAGCTCAACCGGACCACGCTGGACGGGATCGAAATGGTTCCGCTGGGCACCGCCGCGCTGGTCGAGGGGCTGCCCGACCCGGGACTGCCCGGCACTGCGCCCTACACCCGGGGGCGCACGCTGTCCCGCCCGGAGGATGGCTGGGACGTGCGCGCGGCGTTCGCCGACCCGGATGCCAAGGCCACTGCCGGCGCGGTGCTGACCGACCTGGAGAACGGCGTCAGGTCGCTGTGGTTGCAGGTCGGACCGTCCGGGCTGTCCGTCGACGCCCTGCGCACCGTGCTTGCGGACGTGCTGCTCGACGTCGCCCCGGTCGTGCTGGAGACCGACGGGGATCAGATCGCGAGCGCGGAGGCCCTGGTCGCGGTGATCCACGACAAGGGCGTCCCGCCGGCCGAGGGCACCAACCTCGGCGCCGACCCGATCGGCGTCGCGGTCCGTCGCGGGGTCCCGACAGGCTCGACCGACGAGCTCGCCGACGACGTACGGCGGGTCGTCTCGCGGGTCGCCGAGCTGGCGGTCGAGGCCGGCACGCTGGCGCTCGTCGTGGACGGGACCGCCGTGCACGACCTCGGCGCCTCCGACGCCCAGGAGCTGGGCTGGACGCTCGCCGTCGGCGCGGCGTACCTCCGTGCCCTGGTCGCCGCCGGCCATGACGTCGATGACGCGGCGAGGTTGCTCGAGTTCCGCTTCGCCGCCACCGACGAGCAGTTCCCCACGATCGCCAAGCTGCGCGCCGCACGTCGGCTCTGGGACCGGCTGCTGGAGCTGAGCGGGGTCGCTGCCGAGCACCGGGGCCAGCGCCAGCATGCCGTGACCTCGCGACCGATGATGAGCAAGTACGACCCCTGGGTGAACATGCTGCGCACCTGCGTGGCGTCCTTCGCCGCGGGAGTGGGTGGGGCCGACGCGGTGACGGTGCTGCCGTTCGACGCCTCACTCGGGCTGCCGGACGCCTTCAGCCGGCGGATCGCCCGCAACACCTCCTCGCTGCTGATCTCCGAGTCGCACGTCGCCGCGGTCACCGACCCCGCAGGCGGTGCCTACGCCGTGGAGAAGCTCACCGACGACCTGGCCCAGGCGGGCTGGGCCGACTTCGGCTTCATCGAGGAGGCAGGAGGTGTGCTCGATGCACTCGCCGACGGGTCGCTGATCGGCCGCATCGAGAAGGTGGCCGCCGAGCGACAGACCCAGGTCGCGAAGCGCACGCGCCCGCTGACCGGGCTCACCGAGTTCCCGAACCTGCACGAGTCGCTTCCCGAGCGGGAGCCGTACGCCGAGGGCGCACGCGTCGTACGTCCTTACGGTCACGCGTTCGAGGCGCTGCGCGACGACCCGGCTCCGGGGCAGGTGTTCCTGGCAACGATGGGCACGGTCGCCGCGCACACCGCCCGAGCGTCGTTCGCTCGCAACCTGTTCGCTGCCGGCGGGGTCGATATGGTCACCGCAGGCGGGAGCGACGGCGTCGACGACGTCCTGGCGGCGTACGACGGGCAGCGCGTCGTCTGCCTGGCCGGCCCCGACACGGCGTACGCCGAGTGGGGGAGTGAGCTGGTCGCGGCGCTCCGCGACTCCGGCGCCCAGTGGGTGATCGTCGCCGGCAAGCCCGGGGAGCTGACAGTCGATGACAGCTGCGCGACGGGCGTGGACGCCCTGGAGTTCCTGAACCGGACGAGGGAGCATCTCGCATGAGCATTCCGGAGAGCTTTGCCGGGCTTGCGCTGGAGAGCGACGCGGGTTTGGAGACGGGCGCCAGAGAGCCATCCTCAACCACCGAAGACGCTCAACCACCGTCCGATGCCGAGGCCTGGACGTCACCCGAGGGCATCGAGATCAAGCCGCTCTACACCCCCGCCGAGCTGGACGGCCTCGACGCGCTGGACACCTACCCGGGGCTGAGCCCGTTCCTGCGCGGTCCCTACCCGACCATGTACACCACCCAGCCGTGGACCATCCGGCAGTACGCCGGGTTCTCCACCGCCGAGGAGTCCAACGCGTTCTACCGACGCAACCTGGCGGCCGGCCAGAAGGGGCTCAGCGTCGCGTTCGACCTGGCCACCCACCGCGGCTACGACTCCGACCACCCACGGGTGAAGGGGGACGTCGGGATGGCCGGCGTGGCGATCGACTCGGTCCTCGACGCCCGACAGCTCTTCGACGGCATCCCGCTCGAAGAGATGTCGGTGTCGATGACGATGAACGGCGCCGTACTCCCGATCATGGCGCTCTACATCGTGGCCGCCGAGGAGCAGGGGGTGCAGCCGGAGCAGCTGACGGGGACCATCCAGAACGACATCCTCAAGGAGTTCATGGTCCGCAACACCTACATCTACCCGCCGCTGCCCAGCATGCGGATCATCTCCGACATCTTCCGCTACACCGCCGAGAAGATGCCGAAGTTCAACTCGATCTCCATCTCCGGGTACCACATCCAGGAGGCCGGGGCGACCGCCGATCTCGAGCTCGCCTACACGCTGGCCGACGGTGTCGAGTACATCCGGGCCGGGTTGGACGCCGGGCTGGACATCGACGCCTTCGCGCCCCGGCTGAGCTTCTTCTGGGCCGTCGGGATGAACTTCTTCATGGAGGTCGCCAAGCTGCGCGCCGCCCGCGCGCTCTGGGCCCGACTGGTCGGCCAGTTCGACCCGGAGAAACCCAAGTCACTCTCGCTGCGCACCCACTGCCAGACCAGCGGCTGGTCGCTCACCGCGCAGGACGTGTTCAACAACGTGCAGCGAACCTGCATCGAGGCGATGGCCGCGACCCAGGGCCACACCCAGTCACTTCACACCAACGCACTCGACGAGGCGATCGCGCTGCCGACCGACTTCTCGGCCCGCATCGCGCGCAACACCCAGCTGCTGCTCCAGCAGGAGTCGGGTACGACGGACATCATCGACCCGTGGGCCGGCTCCTACTACGTCGAACGCCTCACCCACGACCTTGCCGAGCGGGCCTGGGCGCACATCCAGGAGGCCGAGCAGGCCGGAGGGATGGCCAAGGCGATCGAGCAGGGCATCCCGAAGATGCGCATCGAGGAGGCCGCCGCCCGCACCCAGGCGCGGCTGGACTCCGGGGCCCAGGCACTCGTGGGGGTGAACACCTACCGGCTCGCCGAGGAGGACAAGGTCGATGCTCGCCGGGTCGACAACGCCTCGGTCTACAAGCAGCAGCTCGCCAAGCTGGAGCAGCTCCGTGCCGAACGCGACGACGAGGAGGTACGACGCACCCTGGACGCGTTGACCGCCTCCGCCGAGAAGGGTCCGACCCACGGCTCCCTGAACGGCCTGGACGGCAACCTGCTCGCGCTGGCGGTCGACGCCGCCCGCGCCAAAGCGACGGTGGGTGAGATCTCCGAGGCGTTGGAGAAGGTCTACGGCCGGCACCAGGCCGTGATCCGTACCATCTCCGGGGTGTACAGGTCCGAGTCAGCCAGAGATGGACACAGTGATGAGTCGCTGGCCGAGGTGCTCTCCGCGACCGAGAAGTTCGAGGAGGACGAGGGCCGCCGGCCGCGGATCCTGGTCGCCAAGATGGGCCAGGACGGCCACGACCGCGGCCAGAAGGTGATCGTCACAGCCTTCGCCGACCTGGGCTTCGACGTGGACGTCGGGCCGCTGTTCTCCACGCCCGAGGAGGTCGCCCAGCAGGCGGTCGACGCCGACGTGCACATCGTCGGGGTCAACTCGCTCGCGGCGGGTCACCTGAGCCTGGTGCCCTCGCTCAAGGAGGCGCTCGCCGAGCTCGGCCGTGAAGACATCATGATCGTCGTGGGTGGGGTGATCCCGCCCGACGACGTACCCACCCTCCTGGACATGGGCGCCGCCGCTGTCTTCCCGCCCGGGACGGTCATCGCCACGGCCGCGCTCGACCTGCTGGAGAAGCTCTCCGCGCAGCTCGGGCACTGAGCCGTGCCGGTGGGGTACGACGTTGCCGCCCTGGCCGAGGGCATCCGAGCCGGCCGCCGGGCCGACGTCTCGCGGGCGATCACTCTGGTCGAGAGCTCCCGGGCAGACCATCGTGAGACTGCCCGGCAGCTGCTCGCCGCACTGAGCGCGGAGTCCGGGAGCCTGAACCGGAGCGACACCGTGCGGGTGGGCATCTCGGGTGTCCCCGGGGTCGGCAAGTCGACGTTCATCGAGACGCTGGGCCAGCACCTGACCGGTTCCGGAAGCACGGTCGGAGTGCTTGCCGTCGACCCGTCCTCGGTCCGCACCGGCGGTTCGGTGCTCGGCGACAAGACCCGGATGTCCGGTCTCGCTGCAGACGCGCACGCCTACATCCGGCCCTCGCCGACGGCGGGCACCCTCGGCGGCGTCGCCCGGGCGACCACCCAGGCGATCATCGTGCTGGAGGCCGCCGGCTACGACGTCGTACTCGTGGAGACGGTGGGGGTCGGCCAGTCCGAGGTGACCGTGGCCGGAATGGTCGACACCTTCTTGTTCCTCACCCTGGCCCGCACCGGGGACCAGCTGCAGGGCATCAAGAAGGGCATCTTGGAGATCGCCGACGTGCTCGCGGTGAACAAGGCGGACGGCGACCGGGAGACCGAGGCGAAGTCCGCCGCCAAGGAGCTCTCCGGCGCGTTGCGCATGGTCAACCGGGGGAGCGGCTGGGTGCCGCCGGTGCTCACCTGCTCTGCGCTCGAAGGCACCGGTGTTGCCGACGTGTGGCAGAAGGTCCTCGACCACCGCGCGTCGATGGGCGAGGACGGGCTCGCCGAGAAGCGCGCCGGGCAGCAGCTGGAGTTCACCTGGGCCCTGGTCCGCGACGAGCTCCAGCAGCGGTTGCGTCATTCGGCGGGCGTGCAGGCGATCCGTGCGGAGGTCCGCGACGCGGTCCTGGCCGGTGACCTCCCGGCGGCGCTCGCCGCCGACCGGATTCTTGAGGCCTACGACCAGCCGTGA
>JBBSVL010000230.1:0-4982 GCA_038233595.1 Propionibacteriales bacterium
GTCAGACCGCTACAGCCTGTTGCCCTTGGCGGCGCTGGCGGCGCAGCCACCAGGTGTTGCCCAGCACCAGCAGGATGCCGAATGCGAAGACGAGCGTGCCCATCACGTTGACCTGCGGTGGGGTTCCGACGCGGGAGCTGCCGTAGACCCACAACGGGAACGTCTGCATGTTGCCGGCGTTGAACTCGGTGATGATGAAGTCGTCGATGCTCAGCGCGAACGCCAGCAGCGAGCCGGCGATCACGCCGGGCATCAGGATCGGAAGCGTGACCAGGCGGAACGTCGTGAAGGACCCCGCGCCGAGGTCGTGCGAGGCCTCCTCCAGTGACCGGTCGTACGCCGCCATCCGTGCCTGCACGGTGATCGCGACGTAGACGATGTCGAACATGATGTGCGCGATCACCACCGTCCAGTAGCCGCGCGGGATGCCGAGCGTGAGGAACAGCGAGAGCAGGCCGGTGCCCATCGCGATCTCGGGCGCTGCGATGTTGGCGAACAGCACCAGGTTGAGCACACCACGGCCACGGAAGGCGTACTTGCCCATCGCGTAGCCGATCATCGTGCCCATCACGGCCGAGGCGAGGGTGACGATGATCGCGATCGTGATCGAGTTGCGCAGCGCGGTGGTCAGGTCCGGGATGACGAAAAGATCGTGGTACCAGCGCAGTGTCCAGCCCTGCCAGACGAAGTTGAACTTGCCCGAGGTGTCGTTGAAGCCGAACAGGATCATCACCAGGATCGGCAGCGACAGCCAGCCGATGATCAACCAGGTGTAGACGCGAAGCGCCCAGCCACCCTCGTCGCGTCGGCGAGGGTTTCGAGAGGGTTGCTGCCCAACGTCCTCAACCACCGTGGTGCTCGGGGCGCTCATCCGGCACTCGCATCCAGGACGTCGCGGGTGCCCAGCACCCTGGCGTAGACGAAGACCGCGATCAGCAATGCACCGAGCAGGATCGAGCTCAGCGCGGATGCCTGCGGATACTGCGAGTTGCTGATGTAGAGGGTCTCGATGATGTTGCCGATCATCACCTGCCCGCTGCCGCCCAGGATCGTGGCGTTGACATAGTCGGCGGCCGATGGCACGAAGGTGAGGATCACGCCGGCGAAGACTCCAGGCACCGACAACGGCAGCACCACCCTGCGGAAGGTCTCCACCTTGTTGGCATACAGGTCAGTGGCTGCCTCGAGCAGCGACCGGTCGATCCGCTCCAGCGCGACGTAGATCGGGAGCACCATGAACGGCAAGAAGTTGTAGACCAGCCCCCCCACCACGGCGTACGACGTGGCAAGCACGTGGAAGTTCTGCCCGACCAGGCCCCAGCTCTTGAGGTGGCCCAGGACGATGCCGTCGTCGGCCAGCAGGAACTGCCACGAGATGGTCCGGATCACGAAGGTGACGAAGAACGGCAGCAGGATCAGGAAGAGGTACGTCGACTTGTGCCGCCCGCCGCGGAACGCGATCCAGTACGCCATCGGGTAGGCCAGCACGATGGTGATCACCGTCGTCGCGATGCCGTACTTCAGCGACCGCAGCAGCTGCACGTGGTAGGAGCTGACCATGTCGACGTAGGTGTGTACGTCGAACGTCTGGCTGAACCCGGTCACCAGGGACCCGGTCTGCAGCGACACGTCGACCATGGCCGCCATCGGCACCACGAAGAAGATCGCCAGCCAGAGACCACCCGGCAGCACCAGGAGGTACGGCGCCAGCCGCCTACGCATGCCCGCTCCTCAGGACGCGTCCCGTCACGACTGGTAGACGGGCTCGAAGATGCTGTTCCACTTGTCCAGCTGGACCCCCGCCTTGGGCGTGAAGTAGGTCGACGTCTTGTCATAGACCGAGGTGCTGGGGAAGGTGGCGTAGCTGGTCGCGACCGCGTCGAGGTAGGTCTTGTCCGCCCCCTTGGCCTTGGCCGCGTCGGCCTTGACGACGGCCTGGGCGTCGGGGACCGGCGAGATGTAGTTGACGTACTCGGTCACCGGGGCAGCGACCTTCGGCTGGTAGTAGAAGTCCATCAGCTCCATCGCCGACACCGGGTTCTTCGCCCCCTTGAGGATCAGGAAGTTGTCGATCCACAACAGCCCACCCTCGTCTGGGATGACGAACTTCAGCTGTGACCCGGTCTTCTTGCCCGACAGGTTCTGCTGGAAGATGTCGCCCGACCACGCCATCGAGATCCACACGTCGCCGCTGGCCAGCCCGCTGATGTAGTTCTGGGAGTAGAAGTTGCGCACCAGCGGCTTCATGCTCTTCAGCCAGTCCGCGGCCTTGGTCCAGTCCGCCTCGGTGGACTTGTGCGGCTGGACGCCGATCGCGAGGAGGGCGATGTTCGGCAGGTCCTCGTTGTTGGCCATCATCCCGATGTGGCCCTTGAACTTCGGGTCGGTGAGGTCCTTCCAGCTGGTGATCTCGCGTCCGGTCTTCTGCGGGTTGTAACCGATGCCGGTGAAGCCGGCCTGCCATGGGATCGAGAAGACGTTGCCCGGGTCGTAGGCCGGGTTCTTGTAGGTGTCGCCGGCGTACTTCTTGAAGTTGGTCAGCCTGGACTGGTCCAGCGGGACCAGGAAGCCGAGGTCGCGGAGCTTGTCGAAGTAGATGCCGCTGGTGATCACGGCCAGGTCGAAGCCGGCGTACTGGCCGCTGGACAGGGTCGGCTGCACCTTGGCGAAGAAGGGTCCGTTGTCCTGGATCGCCTCGATGTACTTCACGTTGATGCCGCTCTGCTTCTCGAACTCGTCCAGCGTCGGGTGCTTGCTCTTGCCGGTGGTGTCCAGGTACAGCGGCCAGTTGGCCCAGGTCAGCTGGCCGGTGGGCTTCTGCGCCTTCCAGTACTTCGCGACCGCCGACTGGCTCGTGTTCGCTTTCTTGCCCTGGGCCCCGATTCCGCCGCAGGAGCTGAGCAGTGTGGCACCTCCGGCCGCACCGAAGAAGCGCAGCACGTCGCGCCTGCCCATCCGGCTGTTGGTGAGGCCACGGAGGAGAACGGGGTCGATCGTGGGTTGGCTCATCACTGTTCCTTCGGTTCGGAGGCGTCGATCAAGTAGCCGTGCTCCTTGCGCCACGACAACCAGACTTGCTCACCCACGGCGGCGACGTCGCGGGAGTCTGCTGCGTTCTGCCAGTGCACGACCACCCGTTCATGGGTGGCAGCGGTGGTCACGGCATAAGAGGTGAACGTGCCCTGGTAGACGACCTCGTCGAGCGTGCCCCGGAGCAGGCAGTCCTCGCCCTGCGGCTCGGTGTCGATCCTGATCTTCTCGGGGCGGACAGTGACCTCCAGAGCCCCGCTCGGCTGCGCCCCACGCAGGGGTACGACGAGCCGCTGGTCGTCGCCGACCTCCATCACGGCAGCGCCGTCGACCACCCGGTCGGCGCGGACCGTGAGGACGTTGGACGTGCCGATGAAGTCGGCCACGAAGCGGGTGCGCGGCTGCTCGTAGACCTGGCGTGGCGTGCCCAGCTGCTCGACCCGGCCGGCATTCATCACCGCGATCCGGTCGGACATGGTCAGCGCCTCGCCCTGGTCGTGGGTGACGTAGACGAAGGTGATGCCGACCTCACGCTGGATCCGCTTCAGCTCCGACTGCATCGCCTGACGCAGCTTCAGGTCCAGGGCACCGAGCGGTTCGTCGAGCAGCAGCGCGCGCGGGTGGTTGACCAGTGCACGGGCCAGGGCGACCCGCTGCTGCTGGCCGCCGGACATCTCCCGCGGGCGACGTCGCTCCCGGCCGCTCAGGTCCATCAGCTCGAGCATCGAGCCGACCTGCTGCTCGATCTCCTTGCTGGGCACGCTCTTGCGGCGAAGCCCGAACGCGACGTTCTCGAACACCGTCATGTGCGGGAACAGCGCGTAGCTCTGGAACACCATGTTCATGTCGCGCTTGTTCGGCGGCACCCCCACCATGTTCTCGCCGTACAGCAGCACCTGTCCGGCGGTCGGCTCCTCGAAGCCGGCGATCATCCGCAGCGTGGTCGTCTTGCCGCAGCCGGAAGGGCCCAGCAGGGAGAAGAACTCACCCGACTCGATCGCAAGGTCGACCCGCTCGACGGCCTGCACGTCACCGTCGTCGGCGGAGAACTGCTTGGCGACACCGATGAGCTCGATCGCGGCTGCCTCGGCCCGCGGACTCGTCTGGCCATCGGACATCGCAGCCTCCTGGGTCGTGGCGGACGTCGTCGCCGGCATGCTCATTCGGGTTCCTCGGGGAAGCGCGAGCGCAGCGAGTGGTTTCTTGGGGTGTTCATTCGGCCCCGATGTAGGACATCACATGCTTGAGCCTCGTGTAGTCCTCGAGACCGTACATCGAAAGGTCCTTGCCGTAGCCGGACTGCTTGAAGCCTCCGTGGGGCATCTCAGCGACGATGGGGATGTGGCTGTTGATCCACACCACCCCGAAGTCGAGCCGCTTGGCCATCCGCATCGCGCGGGCGTGGTCCTTGGTCCACACGCTGGACGCCAAGCCGTAGCGAACCCCGTTGGCCCAGGCCAATGCCTCGGCCTCGTCATCGAAGCGCTGCACGGTGATGACCGGGCCGAAGATCTCGTCCTGGATCTGCTCGTCGTCCTGGCGTAGCCCGGAGAGCACGGTCGGCTCGTAGAAGTAGCCGGCCGCACCCTGCCGGCTGCCGCCGGCGTCGACGTGGGCGTGGTCGGGCAGCCGGTCGACCATTCCGGAGACGTGGTCGAGCTGGTTGGCGTTGTTCAGCGGCCCGTAGAGGATGTCCTCGTCGTCGGGCATCCCGGTCCTCGTGTTCTTCGCGTGCTCGGCGAGCGCTGCCACGAAGTCGTCGTGGACGCCGGGCCCGGCCAGTACCCGGGTGGCCGCCGTACAGTCCTGGCCGGCGTTGAAGTAGCCGGCTCCGGCGATGCCTTCGGCCGCGGCCTCGACGTCGGCATCGTCGAACACGCTCACCGGCGCCTTGCCGCCGAGCTCAAGGTGGACCCGCTTGACCTGCTCGGCCGCGGACCCGGCCACCTGCA
>JBBSVL010000231.1:0-4949 GCA_038233595.1 Propionibacteriales bacterium
CCGTGCGAGCCGGCCTCCTTGCGGAAGCACGGGCTGAACGCGGCGTAGCGCAGCGGGAACTGGTCCGGGTCGAGGATCTCGTCGGAGTGGTAGGCCGCCATCGGCACCTCGGAGGTGCCGACGAGGTACATGTCCTGGCCCTCGATCCGGTAGACGTCGTCGGCCGCCTGACCGAGGAAGCCGGTGCCCTCCATCGCCCGCGGCTTCACCATCGCCGGCGGGATCACCGTGGTGAACCCGGCGCTCCGGGCCTGGTCCATCGCCATCTGGGTGAGCGCCATCTCGAGATCGGCACCCGGCCCGGTCAGGAAGTAGAACCGCGAACCCGACACCTTGGCACCCCGCTCGATGTCGATCGCTCCGAGGATCCGCCCGAGCTCGATGTGGTCGCGCGGCTCGAAGCCCTCGGCCAAGAAATCACGAGGAGCGCCCACCGTTTCCAGCACGACGTAGTCGTCCTCGCCACCGGCGGGAGCCTCCTCGCTGGCGATGTTGGGGATCGACATCAGCGCGGTGCGCCAGTCGTCCTCGGCAGCGGACTGCGCGGCCTCCGCGGTCTTCACGTCGGCTGCGAGGACCTTGGTGCGGGCGAGCAGGTCAGACTTCGCCTCGCCCTGCGCCTTCGAGATGAGCTTCCCGAGCTGCTTCTGCTCGGCGCGGAGCCGTTCGAAGTCGGCGATGGAGGCTCGCCGCTCCTCGTCCGCCGCGAGTGCGACGTCCACGATCTCTTCGGTCAGTCCGCGCTTGAGCTGGGCGGCGCGGACTCGGTCTGGCTCGTCTCGGAGCACTCGTGGGTCGATCACAGGTCGAGGGTATCGAGCATCCGTCACTGCCGGGGCAGCTGGTTGGGCAGCACGAACGCGGGGTCCGCGTTGGCCGGGAGGACGTCACCGGTTGGCTTGCCGTAGTCGTGCCATGCCGAACCGCCCGCGGCCAGTGCCCGCACCTGGACGTGTCGGCCGACGACACAAAACGCCCACGACCTCCCAGCCTTTGCCGACCCTTCCTGGAAACCTTCGACAAGTCCGCAACCGGGAGACGGCAGCCCCCGGAAGCGACCGTTGTCACCCAGCAGCAGCCGGCCCCCAGCGCGACGGATCGCCCGTTGGTCGGTCTCGCCGTTCCCCTTCGGGAGGGTGTCGAACGAGCCGGTGTCCTCGATGTACGCCGTGCCGGTGTTCGGGTTGAACCCGCCCCCGAAGATCCAGCCCGGCCTGCGCGGCAGCACACCCTCTTTCTTCACGGCGGACGTCTCGAGGTTCAGCACCCACACCGTTCGCCCGTCGACCACCCGAAGCAGGCCCGGGTGCTTCGGGTCGAAGGACGCCCAGTCTGCGTGCAGCCTCGGGTGGCCGGTCCAGCGTCCTACGTCGACGACCTTGGCCTGGTCACCGGACTGCAGGGCCGTCAGCCGCACCAGCCCACGCGCGCGGTCGGCCTTCGCGGGACGGGAGTCGGTCAGCACCCACCGGTGCCCGGCGTCGACGAGCAGCGCCCGCTGGTCACCGGAGGCCTCGGCAACGCTCAACCTCGGCATCCTCACGACGTGGGCCAGGCCGGTGCTCGGCACGATGCTCACGTAGGTCGCCTGTTTGGTCTCGCCGTCCTCGCCGGAGTAGGCGTCCATCCGGAGCAGCCAGCTCTGGACGCCGAGCCCGTCGACTTCAGGTGACGCTCGGCCGACCTGTCGGCGCTGCCCGCAGCCGGTGAGCGCGAGCGCCAGGACCAAGGCAGGGACCAGCAGCATCGCCACCGGCCACCGAAGTCTTCCCACGTGTCCCACCCCTCCACGGTAGACGCGAGCCCGGGTCGCGTGGCTCCGTCCACTCGGTCCGGGTGCGACGCAACCGCGGCCAGCACGGGCCGTGCAGTGCGGCATAATCCGTCCTCGTGACCGACTCCGTGCTCCAGCGCAGGTTCGCGCTGACCTGGGGCTCGGTCTGCGCGGTCCTCTTCCTGGTTCTGCTCGTCCTCGTGCTCAAGGACCGGCAGCCCCTGCAGAGCTTCGACACGTGGGTGGGCAGCGGGCCGGAGAAGCTGACCTACGACCACACCTGGCTGCGGAACACCGCCCTCGTCGTCCAGTGGCTGTTCGAGGTCGTACCGATGACCATCCTGACGGTCGTGGTCGCCGTCCTTCTGTACTTGCGCAACCACCGTCGCGCCGCGGGATGGACCGTGCTGGTGATGGTCGTCGCGGCGGTGCTGACGGATCTGGTCAAGGGCGCCGTCGGCCGCGACCGTCCCGTCTTTGAGCTCAGCATCACCACCCTGAAGTCCTACAGCTTCCCGTCGGGCCACTCCTCAGGCATCGCGGCCGCGGCGTCGGTCGCGACAGTGCTCGCGCTGATGCTGGTACGACGTCGTGGCGTGCGCCGGACGGTCATCACCGCCGCCGTGGTCGTCGCCCTGGTGGTGGGCGCCGACCGGATCTTCCTGGGGGTGCACAACCTCTCCGACGTCGTCGCCGGCTACCTGCTCGGCATCGCGGTCGCACTCTTCGCGCTCGCGTTGTTCGACCCGACGCCGAAGTCGATCGCGCTGTCCAACGTGGCCCTCCCGGAGGTCTTTCCCAGCGAGCACCGGCGGCTGGCCGTCGTACTCAACCCGGCGAAGGTCGGCGACGCCGGACAGTTCGTCGCCATGGTCGACCAGATGGCCGCCGAGTCCGGCTTCGCGGACGTCGCCTGGTACCAGACGACCATCGAGGACCCCGGCGTCGGGCAGGCCCACGCGGCTGCGGTCGACGGCGCCGACCTGGTGGTGATCTGCGGCGGGGACGGCACCGTGCGCACCGTCTGCGAGGAGCTCGCCGGCACCGGGATCCCGGTGGGTATCGTGCCGGCCGGCACCGGCAACCTGCTCGCCCGCAACCTGGACCTGCCGCTGTACCTGCGGGCGGCGGTCGATGTCGGGCTGAACGGTCAGGACCGCGCGATCGACATGGTCCGGGTCTCCGGTGACCGGATGGCGGACTCGACCTTCCTGGTGATGGCCGGGATGGGTTTCGACGCCGCGATCATGGAGGGCGTCAACGAGGACTTCAAGGCCAAGGTCGGCTGGCTGGCCTACGTGTTCTCGGCGTTCCGGTCACTGATGTTCCCCGCCGTACGTGTCGAGGTGTCGATCGACGGTGGCCGGTTCACCAGGCATCGGGCACGCACGATCGTGATCGGCAACGTCGGCTTCCTCCAGGCCGGGATGCCATTGATCCCCGATGCGCTGATCGACGACGGAGAGCTCGACGTCGTCCTGCTCTACCCGCGGCGGTTCCTGTCCTGGCTGCCGTTGGCGGTCCGCGTGCTGAGCCGCAACAAGCGCACCGACGAGCTGATCACCAGGATGCGCGGCCGCGAGGTGGTCGTCCGGGCGGCCGTCGAGACACCGCGTCAGCTCGACGGCGACCTGATCGAGCCCGGCAAGGAGCTGCACGCCGAGTGCGTGCACGGCCGGTTGCTGGTGCGGGTGCCACGCTGAGATCTGGGGGCGATCAGCCGAGCTCGACCAGCGAGAGCCCGTCGAAGCGACGGAAGTCCCGGTCGAACGTCACCACGCTCGCGCCGAGACAGCGGGCGACGGCCGCGATGTAGGCGTCGGGGACCAGGTCGGCGCGGCTGTTGCCCTCCACGCAGAGTCGCTCGAACTCCGCAAGCAAGGTCGGGAGCGGGCCGATGGGCAGGTACGTCGGCTGGGCGAGCATCGCCCGAACGAATCCGAACGCGTCGGCCTGCGCGGATGCCTCCGCGAAGATCCGCCGATGCGTCACGACCCGGACGAATCCCGACCAGACAGGGTCCGGCACGGTCACCGGCACCCCCGACTCGCTGCTCCCGGCCCACCATCGGGTCGCCACGTCGTGGTGGACATGGTCGCTGCGGTGCAGGGCAACCAGGACGTTGACGTCGAGAACGTTCAACGACGTGTCGTCGACCTGGGAAACTGCCTGGTCATCTCGGCGTCGGCCCCCTCCTCGAGCGCCTCGTACAACGAACGGTTGCTCCGCGGGTCGATGTCTGACCGCATCCCCGTGCCGGGTGTGAACACCGGGAGCGGGACCACCCGGTTCGAGACCTCACGGGTCAGGTGCTCGCGCAGCGCAGCCTCGACCAGCTCGCCGAGGGTCAGGTGTCGCTCATGGGCCCGCGCCTTCGCCAGCTCGAGGAGCTTGTCGTCGACGTTCACCGTGGTTCGCACGGTGATGACCCTAATATCAGCATGACGGCATCACTGTCATCACTCAGCCGACCTCGTGCCCGCCGGCCTTCACGCACGGCGTCTCGACGATCACGGTGATCGGTCCGCCGTCCCGGTCGGCTTGCAGCAGCACGGTGAAGTCGCCCTTGGAGCCCATCGCCAGACCGCCGTCCGCGAGACTGCCGTAGCGCCTGAACCAGCCGGCCGAGGTCCAGAGCCGCTCGAACTCCACGTAGTAGCGGTCGAGCTGGCCATGGTCTGCGCCCACCACCTCGAAGAAGGTGGCGACGTTGACCGGGGTCCCCGGCGGTGGGTACGACGAGTCGGAGCAGTAGGTGGTGATCGGCTCGTCATCCAGGTCGTCCAGACGAGCACCGTCGGGAAAGATCCTCAGGGTTCGCTCGGCGTGCTGCACCGACTGTGCCTGTGCCTGCTCGTAGGACAGCGTGCTCACCGGGTCCTGCACGTGACCACAACCTTCCAACGTCAGCAGCAGCGACACGATGGCAACCAGGGCGAGCCATCGGGCAGGCACGACGTGGCGGATGCCGTTCACAGCGCCGGCACCATCGTCTGGTCCGTCGCCTCGGACTGGCTGATCGACGTCGGCACCGAGGGGCCCTGGCCGGCGATGACAAGACCCATCCCCTTCAGCGCGGGGTTGGTGTACCGGTCCCAGTAGTCGCCGTGGCCGCCCTCGGGGGAGGCGTCGAAGACGTGCGCTCCGAAGTAGTCGGCCACCGGGTCCGCACCGA
>JBBSVL010000232.1:0-4932 GCA_038233595.1 Propionibacteriales bacterium
AAGGACACCAAGGGCATCATCCGGGTGCACTGGTTCGACAAGGTGGAGATGTTCGTCTACACCTCCCTCGAGGAGTCCTACGCCGAGCACCAGCGCCTGCTCGGCTGGGAGAAGGAGTTCCTCGACAAGCTCGAGCTCGCCTACCGGGTGATCGACACCGCCGCCGGTGACCTCGGCCTCTCGGCGCAGCGAAAGTTCGACTGCGAGGCGTGGATCCCGACCCAGGGCAAGTACCGCGAGCTCACCTCGACCTCCAACTGCACCGACTTCCAGGCGCGCCGGCTCGACATCCGCGGCCGGTTCCCCGACGGCACCCACGCTGTGGCCACTCTGAACGGCACGCTCTGTGCGATGCCCCGCACCATCGTGGCGATCCTGGAGACCCACCAGCAGGCCGACGGCTCCGTTCGCATCCCCGAGGCGCTCCGTCCGTACCTGCAGGGACGTGAGGTCCTGAAGCCGGTCACCGGTGGTTGAGGGCTGGCGTCCCGCTCTCGTCGCGCTCGACATCGACGGCACCCTGCTGATCCCCGACTTCGAGGCCGGGTACAGCGCGGAGCAGGTCACCGAGGAGGTCAGCGACGCGGTGCTGGCAGCGGCCGCGGCCGGCGCACACGTCGTACTGGCATCCGGGCGGGCACCGCTGAGCATGGCCGGACTGGCCGACCGGCTGGGCCTCACCCCCGCCGTGTTCGAGCGCACCGGTGAGCGGCTGCACGTGGTCGCCTCCAACGGGTCGGTGGTCTTCCGGCACGCGCCGATGGAGGTGGTGCACGAGGTCACCTTCGACGCCGGCGAAGCGGTTCGCACGGTGCTCGAACATGTGCCGGGCGCAGCCGTCGCGGTGGAGGAGCACGGGGTCGGCTACCGCGTGAACCGGCTGTTCCCCGAGGGTGAGCTCGACGGGGAGATGATCATCGCCGACATCGAGGACCTGATCGCCACCGAGGTCAGCCGGGTGATCATCCGTGATCCGGACTCCTCCTCGGAGGACTTCGTGGTGCTGGCGCGCAAGCTCGGGCTGCAGGGCACCAACTACTTCATCGGCTGGACCGCCTGGCTCGACCTCGCGCCCGAGGGGGTCAGCAAGGCCAGTGGCCTGGAATGGGTCTGCCGGGACCTCGGCGTGGCGCAGGCCGACGTCCTGGCGATCGGTGACGGGCGCAACGACACCGAGATGCTCGCCTGGGCGGGGCGCGGCGTGGCGATGGGCCAGGCTCCCGACGAGGTCAAGGCCGCAGCTGACGACGTGGCACCCAGGGTCGATGACGACGGCGCCGCAGCCGAGCTGCGCCGGTGGTTCTGAGCGTCGCCGGGGCTCTGGCACCATGACCTCGTGACTCCGGGAACCCAGCTTCCACGCCATGACCTGCAGACCCCGCTGGCGTCGGTCGAGCTGATCTCGCTCGAAGAGGTCGCGGACATGCTGGCCAGCCTCGACGACCCGGGCCGCCGGCACGACGAGTGGCATCCGGACTACCCCCGCGAGGACGACCGCGACGCGGTGGGCGGCGTCCGGGAGGTCGACGGTTGGGGACCGCGGCGGATCCGCCGGCGCTCGGACGGGCTGGTCGTCGGGTCGATCGGGTTCTTCGGAGCGCCTGACGAGGTCGACGGAGTGCTGGAGGCCGAGGTCGGCTACGGGCTGGTCGAGGCTGCCCGTGGTCGGCGGCTGATGAGCCAGGTGCTGCCGGCCATGTTGGCACTGACCGACGCTGCCGGGGTGCAGGTCCGCGCAGGTACGACGCGCGACAACGCGGCCAGCCTTGCGGTGCTGGGCAGCGTCGGGTTCTTGGTGATGGATGGCCGCGACGCGACGCCGGACCCAGAGCGCGAGGTGCACCTGGTCCGGCTCGCGGCGCGATGAGCGGGATGATCCGGCTGGTCGCCACCGACCTGGACGGCACCCTGGTGCACTCCGACGGGTCGATCACCGAGCGCACGCGTCAGGCACTGCTCGCCGCAGAGACGGCTGGGATCTCGGTGGTATTCGTGACCGGCCGCCCACTGCGCTGGGCGGAGGAGGTCTTCGAGCACGTCGGACGGCACGGCCTGGCGATCGTCTCCAACGGCGCCCTGGTCTGGGATGTCGCCGGCAACGACGTGCGGATGCTGCGACCGATCGAGCCGGGTGTGGGTCTTGAGGTAGCGCGGTTGGTCCGCCGGGAGATCCCGGGAAGCACGTTCGCGGTGGAGACGTTGGCCGGGATCGCGCTGGAGCCGGCGTTCCTGGAGCGGCGCGCGATGCCGGCGGGTGCCCGGCGGGGCGAGCTCGACGACATCTTCGACGCGCCTGCGGTCAAGCTGCTGGCGCGGCACGAGGAGCTGGACGCCCAGGACTTCTGGGACCGCGCCGCGGCTGTGGTCGGGGACAGCGTGGTGATCACCTGGTCGTCGACCTCCGCGTTGCTGGAGATGAGCGCGGCCGGGGTCACCAAGGCCTCGACCCTGGCTCTGCTCTGCGCCGAGGCGGGGATCGCGGCCGAGCAGGTGCTGGCCTTCGGGGACATGCCGAACGACATCCCGCTGCTGGCCTGGGCCGGGACCTCCTACGCGATGGGCAACGCGCACCCGACCGTGCGCGAGGTCGCGGACCGGGTCGCGGGGACCAACGACGAGGACGGCGTGGCGCGGGTGCTCGAGGAGCTGCTGGCCCGACAGACCTGAGCTCAAGCCGCCGTGGTCCCGAACGGGAACGTCGCCAACGTGCGGGTGTCGCCTTCGGCCCACCGGACCAGCGTCGCGGAGCAGGCTCGTGCCTCGATCGGCAGCCGGTGCCGGATCTCGACCCGGAGCGACCCGGCGTCCTCCCCGTCGAGCAGCGGCACGCTGATGTGCGGCACCACCTCCGTGAACTCGCCGCCGTACGGCGCGAGCTCCGGGAAGCAGCGCAGCAGCCCGTGCGTCAGCCGGAGGAACACCGTGGCGGGCTCGGGGACCAGGTACGTCGGACCGTCCGGGAACGTGGAGACGCCCTCGATCGTGTAGTCGAACGCGACCACCTCGGCGAAGTAGCGCTCCAGGTCGTCGAGCACGCCGTCATGGAGGTCGGCCTCGGCCAGGAACGGCCCGAGCAGCGTGATGTGGGCGAGCACGCCGCCGTCCTGTGGCTGGAACCTCGAACCCGCCGCCAGGGCACGGCTGCGGACGATGGTCTCCGCCTCCTGCACGGGCACCTGCACGACCGTCCTCATGGCGGTCACCGTAGTGCAGCAGGGCCGCAGCCTAGGCTGATCCGCATGGGTGCGGGTCACGGGCACGGTCACGCGGAGAGTCGTGCGGGCGACCGCCGTCGGCTCTGGTGGGTCCTGGCGGTCACGACGCTGGTTCTGGTGGTCGAGGTTGTCGGTGCCGTTCTCTCCGGCTCGCTGGCCCTGTTCGCCGATGCCGGGCACATGCTCACCGATGTCGCGGCGGTGCTTCTCGCGCTCGGGGCGTCCTACGTCGCCACGCGGCCGGCCAACGACCGGCGCACGTTCGGGTACCACCGCGCCGAGATCCTCGCCGCGCTCGTCAATGCACTCGTGCTCGTCGGTGTCTGCGGCTTCCTCGCCTATGCAGGGGTACGCCGGCTGGTCGACCCGCCCTCCGTCGAGGCCGGGCAGATGCTGGTCTTCGCCCTGGTCGGGCTTGCGGCGAACGTCGTCTCACTCGTCCTGCTCTCGGCCCGGAGGTCGGAGTCGCTGAACATGAAGGCGGCCTTCCTGGAGGTGCTCGGGGATGCGTTCGGCTCGGCATCGGCCATCATCGCGGCAGTGGTGATCCTGGCGACCGGCTGGCAGCGTGCAGACCCGCTGGCCTCGCTGGTGATCGCGGTTCTGATCGTGCCGCGCGCGGTCAGCCTGCTGCGTGACACCGGGTCGGTGCTCTTCGAGTCGACGCCGCCTGGACTCAATGTGACCGAGATGCGCGACCATCTGCTGGCGATGGACGGGGTGACCGACGTGCACGACCTGCACGCCTGGACGATCACCAGCGGGATGCCCTCGCTCTCGGCGCACGTGACCGTGACCGATGCCTGCCTCGGACAACGTGGTGTGGGCGCGGTGCTCGACGAGCTGGCCCGGTGCGCGAGGGAGGACTTCGGGGTCGAGCATGCGACGTTCCAGGTGGAGCCGCAGTCGCACCAGGAGCACGAGGACCTCGGTCAGGACCACCACGCCTGAGGCCCTAACATTCCCTCATGCGCAGACTCGTGTATGCCGCCGGTGCCCTGCTCGTTCTCGTGGCGGCCGGTTGTGCTCCCAAGTCCTCGGACACCGGTTCCACCTCGACTCAGAAGGCCTCGTCCGCGACCTGCACCGTCAGCAAGCTCCCGCTGAGGACCAAGGGCCAGCTCACCGTGGGCACCGACTCACCGGCGTACCCGCCGTGGTTCGTGAACAACAAGCCGACCAACGGCAAAGGTTACGAGTCGGCGGTCGCATACGCGGTAGCCAAGCAGCTCGGGTTCAGTCCCAGCCAGGTGTCCTGGATCAAGGTGCCGTTCAACAACTCCTACGCGCCGGGGGCCAAGAAGTTCGACTTCGACATCAACCAGGTCTCCATCAATCCCGCACGCGCCAAGGTCGTCGACTTCTCCCGCGGCTACTACACGGCCTCGCAGGCTGTGATCGCGCTCAAGGGCACCAAGGCGGCGAAGGCCACCTCGATCTCTGATCTCGCCAAGCTCAAGCTGGGCGCCCAGACCGGCACGACGTCGCTGACCGAGATCCGGAACCAGGTCAAGCCGAAGAGCGAGCCGCTGGTCTTCGACGACACCAACGTCGCGAAGAACGCGCTGCTGAACCACCAGGCGGACGCGATCGTGGCAGACCTGCCGACAGCCTTCTACATCACGTCCGTGGAGATCCCCAAGGGCAAGATCATCGGCCAGTTCAAGAGCAGCGGTCCGGCCGAGCAGTTCGGTCTGCTCTCGGAGAAGGGAAGCAA
>JBBSVL010000233.1:0-4913 GCA_038233595.1 Propionibacteriales bacterium
GCCACGCCGACCAGTTGGCTCACCGGCCGGGATGTTCGTCCTGGGTCTGTTCCTGGGCGGCTTCCTGGGCCACCGGCAGCGGCACCGGCGCTGAACCGTCCCGCGGGCGGGCGAGCTCGTCGTCAGCTGGCCTCGTCGGGGGGACCGACCCGGCCCGGGCCGACTCGCACGACCCGGCCCTCGGCGATCGCTGAGCGCAGGGCAGTTCGGAACCTTCCCGGACCCCAGTAGCGGGCTCCTACGACGCGGCCGAGATCCCGGGTGGCGAGGATGCCCCCCTCCCGCACCGCGTTCGCGATGGTCTCGATCTCGTGGTCCAGCGCCTTCTCGTCATCGGGCGCAACCGCGAGCCACGGTGAGTTGAGCCCCCGACCCGGGCCGGGCCGGTAGCGCCGCAGTCCCGTCGAGGTGCTCTGTCGTCGCTCGGTGCGCTCCCGGATGCGGGCCAGCCGTGCCTCGGCCTCCTGGTGCTGGCGTTGCTGCACCTCGTCGGAGCGCGGGCCGTCACTCACCGGGACCGTGGCCTTGTCGTCCGCGTCGTCGTCCGAGCTGGCGTTCCCGCCGCTGTCCCCGTCCTCGTCGAGGTCCTCGCTGGTCAGTGGTTGGGCGATGTCCTCCAGGGTGGCGCCCTCGGCCTTGACACCCAGGAAGAGCTCGACGATGCCACCAAGGGCCATCACGGCCGCACCGATGAAGAAGGCGATCGCGACCTCTCCTCGGTTGCCGGAGGCGATCAGCCGGCTGAACAGCACCGGCCCGCTGATCCCTCCGATCGCGGTGCCGACCGCGTAGAAGAAGGCGATCGCCAGGGCGCGGGTCTCCATCGGGAAGATCTCGCTGACCGTGAGGTAGGCCGCGCTGGCACCGGAGGAGGCCAGGAAGAAGCAGACCACCAGGATGGCCAGGAAGATCCACTTGTTGCTTCCCCCGCTGGCCAGGTAGACGCCCAGGACCGCGGCTACCACCGCCGAGCCGATGTAGGTGCCCGAGATCATCGGCTTACGCCCCACGGTGTCGAACAACCGGCCGAGCGTTACCGGCCCGGCGAAGTTGCCCAGCGCCCAGATGATGATGAACAACGGGACCGCGGCCGCCGACACCTTGTAGAACCCGCTGAGCAGGGTGCCGAGGTTGAAGGTCACGCCGTTGTAGATGAACGCCTGACCGATGAACAGGGCCAGGCCGAGGATCGCCCGCTTGGGGTAGGCGGTGAAGGCGACCTTGGCGATCTCCCGGAACGGGATGGACTTGCGCTGGCGAACCGTCAGGGTGTCCTCGGCCTCGGACAGCTCCTGACCGGTCTCCTCGACGATGGCGTCCTCGATCTCACCGACGATGCGTTCGGCCTCGTCCTGACGGCCGTGGATGAACAGCCAGCGCGGGCTCTCCGGCACGTGTCGTCGTACGACCAGGACGAGCAGCCCGAGCACGGCACCGATGCCGAACGCCAGCCGCCAGCCCAGGTCGGCGGGGAAGATCGAGGTGTCCAGCAGCAGCAACGCACCGGCGGCACCCACCGCGGAACCGACCCAGTAGGAGCCGTTGATCGACAGGTCGACCCTGCCCCGCACCCGGGCCGGGATCAGCTCGTCGATCGCGGAGTTGATCGCGGCGTACTCCCCGCCGA
The DNA here is from genome assembly GCA_038233595.1 of Propionibacteriales bacterium. Taxonomy (GTDB): domain Bacteria; phylum Actinomycetota; class Actinomycetes; order Propionibacteriales; family Nocardioidaceae; genus Marmoricola. The sequence goes on from JBBSVL010000233.1 coordinate 1,628, forward strand.
TCCCGGCGCCGGTGACGAAGCGGGCCGCGAAGAAGTACCACGGGGAGAACGAGAACGCGGTCGCGACCGTCGCCGCGATGTAGACGCCGAGCGTGAGCATGAACAGCTTCTTGCGCCCGAACCGGTCGGTGAGCTGGCCGAAGAACAGCGCTCCCAGACAGGCACCCACGATGTAGACAGCTGCAGCCGTGCCGATCTGGGCCACGCTGATCGAGATGCCGCTGCCCTTCTCGGTCAGCCGGGCAGCCACGCTGCCGACCATGGTGACCTCGAGGCCGTCCAGGATCCACACGCTGCCCAGCCCGACGACCACCATCCAGTGGAAGCGCGCCCAGGGGAGCCGGTCCAGTCGGGACGGAACCTGGGTGGAGATCTTGTCCAGCTCGATGTCGGCACTCATCTGCTGCCTCCGGCGGTCGACGTCACGCCGTGGAGCCCGGCGCACACGAAAATCCTTGGCGCGCTGCTGTGCCGTTGGCGCGGAGTCTACGCCCCGCCTTGCCCGCGGTGGCCGCGCAACCGGTACCAGATTCGTAACGGGAACATTCCGACCAGCGGCGCTCGACGGCCCAGGTCGGCATTGTCGCGCCGGTTGAAGGACGCCGCGAAACGGCGGGCCTGCTCCTCCGACTCGTACTGCTTGGCGCCACCCTCGCCGCACCCCCGTTCACACTCCCAGACCATCGTCCGGCCGTGGGCGTCGAACCGGGGTCGGTGCCCGAAGACCCGACAGCCCAACCCGGGGCGCACTCGCTGCGATCCACCCATCACTCGCCCCAGGGCCGGGCCAGCCTGGCGGTGCACTCGAGCATCAAGGCGTGCACGAAGGCCTGGGGGAGGTTGCCGCGGAGCTGGCGCTGCATCACGTCGAACTCCTCGGTGTAGAGACCCGGCGGTCCGCAGGCAGCCCGGTTGCGTTCGAACCAGCGCCGCGCCTGGACCTCGTTGCCCTGCTGGTGGGAGGCCAGCGCCATGGTGAACCCGCAGAGCAGGAAGGCTCCTTCGGCGTCACCGAGTGGTCCGGGCTGTTGTCGGAACCGGTAGAGGTAGCCGTCCTCACCGAGCTCCTCGTCGATCGCGGCCAGCGTGGCCAGCGTGCGTGGGTCGTCGGCCGGCACGGCCCCGCGGATCGGCGGGAACAGCAGCGCCGCGTCCACCTTCGCGTCGCCCGGCGCGCGTTGCCACCGGCCGGTCGGGTGGGTGGAGCTGGCTGCGGTCTCGGCGAGGATGGCCTCCGACAGCGCCAGCCACCTTCCGCTGTTGCCCCCCGACGGCGCCGCCTGGCTGATCGCCCTGAGCCCGGCCACGCAGATGAGCCGGCTCTCGGTCCAGTTCTCGTCGTCCAGCTCCCAGATGCCGGCCTCGGGATCGGTCCACCGAGCAGCGATCGCGTCGGCCGCGACCTCCGCGGCCCGCCAACCGTCGGTGTCCAGGTGGTCGTGCCGGGCAGCGGCGGCGAGCAGCAGCAACGACTCCCCGAAGGCGTCGAGCTGGAACTGGGCGTTGACGTGGTTGCCGACGATGGCCTCAGCTCCCGGGTAGCCCGGCAGCTTGAGCTTCTGCTGCGACGGCACCGGGCCGCCCACGATGGTGTACGCCGGTGTGAGGTTCGGTCCGTCGTCCAGGAGTCGAGCCCCGACGAACTTGACGGCGTCGTCGAGCAGCGGATGCGGCCCGGCCGCTGCGACGGCCTCGCCGGCGAAGCACTGGTCGCGGATCCAGACGTAGCGGTAGTCGTAGTTGCGGCCCTGCTCGGCACGTTCGGGCAGGCTGGTGGTCGCAGCGGCGACCATTCCCCCACCCGCGCTGGTGAGCCCGCGCAGCACCGCGTAGGAGTGCCGGGCCTCGGCCGGGGCCAGGGTCTCGGCCAGGTCGGGGACCGCGCCGTGCCAGGCGTCCTCGGTGGCGGACCAGGCCGTATCGGGGTCGACGGGCTGCGCGGGCATGGCTTGCTCGGTCAGCTCCAGCACGAAGTCGTGGTGCTCGCCGGGCTCGAGGGCCAGGTCCATGACCAGGCTGTCCTCGTCGCGGCCGGGAGCACCCGGACGCGCGGCCCCGGCACCGGACCAACGCAGCCGCATCGACCCCACCCGGCCGGTCCAGTCACCGGCGTCGTTGCGGGACAGGTGATGGACCGGGTTTGCGCCGAAGCCTCCTCGTGGCTCCAGCCGGACGCTGACGTGGGCATCGCCTTCGACGGCGAGGACCCGTCGCAGCACCACGGCACGTGCGGGATCCCCGGGGAAGGCAAGCGCTTCGCGGCACTCGATGATGCCGGTCTCGGTGACCCACCGGCTGCGCCAGATCAGCGTGCCCTCCTCGTAGTAGCCACCCCAGACGAACCGGCCGGCCGGGGTGATCGCGTAGCCGCCCTGCCCGCCGAGCAGGGAGCTGAACACTGCGTCGGAGTCCCATCGCGGGGCGCACATCCAGGCGAAGTCGCCCTGCGGGCCGACCAGGATGCCGCGCTCGCCATCGGCGATCAGGGCGTACTGCCGCAACACCTGGGGAGGAAACCCCACGGCCTGCTCGTCCGGACCGGTCATGGTGCCTACCTCTCAGATTCCTGCTGCGTTGGCGTAGTACTGCTGGTCCTCGCGCCAGCCTCCCTGACCCATCCCGATGCTCCGGTAGTCGTCCACGAACTCGATGGCCTTGACCCACTTGACCATCTTGAACCCCAGCTGGGTCTCGACCCGCAGCCGGAGCGGGGCGCCGTGCTCGATCGGCAGCGCTGCGCCGTTCATCTCCAGGGCCAGGATGGTCTGCGAATTCGTAGCGAGATGCAGCGGGATGGTGCCGTAGAAGAAGCCGAACCGGCCCTCTCCCTCGGTCAGCCCCTTGTCGTCGAAGGCGTAGAACACGACGTGGCGGGCGCTCGGCTGTGGGCTGACCAGCTCCAGGACCCGCGCCAGTGGCACCCCCTCCCACTGGGCGACCGCGGTCCAGCCCTGGATGCAGTTGTGCTTGGTCACTTGGGTCGTCTGCCCGAGCCGGCGAAGGTCGGCCAGCGACAGCGACGTAGGGTTCTCCACCAGCCCTCCGACGGGCAGCCGGTAGTCCTCGAAGGCGTGCTCCGCCAGCCGTTGGTACTCCTCGCCGGTGGGTGGGTAGCCGTTGACCCGGTGGTACGCCGAGATGTCGTCGGGCTCGAAGTGCTCGCGGGAGGTGAAGGTGCGCGAGACCACCCGCTCGAACGGGTTGACCATGAGGCCGAGGAAACGTTGGGTGCGTCGCCGGTAGCGCAGCGAGAACCAGGTGATGACGGCATGGAAGACCAGGATCA
>JBBSVL010000234.1:0-4907 GCA_038233595.1 Propionibacteriales bacterium
AGAGACGCCCTATCCGAGGCTGGTGCCGAACAGCAGGCCGAGCAGGTACGTGGCGGCCGCGGCGCCGTAGCCGATGAGGAGCTGGCGCAGCGCTCGACGCAACGGCGGGCCCCCGGACAGCAGGCCAACGACCACACCAGTGCCCAGCAGGACCATCCCGACCAGGACGGTGGCGACCAGCAGGGCCACGGTGCCTGACAGCCCGAACAGGTAGGGCAGAACGGGGATGAGGGCACCGGAGGCGAAGAAGCAGAAGCTGGACAGTGCGGCACCGAGGCCGGTGCCGACCGCCTCGTGTCCCTCGCCCTCCGAGACCGGTGCGCCGTCCTGCCCGACGATGCCCGTACCGCGGTTGCCCAGCACCTCAGCTGCGTGTGCCTGGGCCTCAGCCGGTGTCATCCCCCGGGCCCGGTAGACCAGCGCAAGCTCGTTGGCATCGACGTCCAGATCGGGCAGGACCGAGCCGGCCGCAGCACTGGGAGCAGAAGACTCCAGCAGCTCACGCTGGGACCGCACCGAGACATACTCTCCGGCGCCCATCGACAGCGCCCCGGCAAGCAGTCCGGCCAGGCCGGTGATCAGCACCGTCTGGTTCGAGACCCCGCTCGCACTGATGCCCAGCACGAGAGAGAGGTTGCTCACCAGCCCGTCGTTCGCGCCGAACACCGCGGCCCGGAAGCTGCCGGAGAGCCGGGTGCGTCCTCGAGCGGCCAGGGCGCGAACCACTTCTCCGTGGATGCGCTCGTCGGCGGCCATCGCAGGTGTGGCGTCGGCGTCGGCGTCATAGGGCGAGCGGGCCTCGGCGCGCTGCGCCAGGGCAAGCACGAAGACCGACCCGAGTCGGCGGGCCAGGACACCCAGCATCCGGGTCCGCAGGTCACCACGCCGCTCCTTGCCTGCCTGATCCCCCAACAGAGCAAGCCAGTGCTGCTCGTGGCGCCCCTCGGCGTCGGCGAGTGCCAGCAGGATCTCCCGTTCCTCGCCGCTGCGGCGGGTGGCGAGGTCGCGGTAGACGGCGGCTTCGGCGCGTTCGTCGGCCAGGTGTTGGCGCCACCGGCGCAGATCGGACGGCTCGGGCTCGGAACGACGGCTGTCTGTGGGGGGAGGGATGGCAGCGGACACGATTTTCCTTCGGTCGGGAATGGCCGAAGGTCTCGCTCGCCCCACCGGGTGGTGCACCGGGCCGCGAGGCCGGTATGTCGACACACCGCCGACGTACGGTCGCATTCTCCCCGACCGACGACGGGAGCTACTCCCCTTCTCGGCCCAGCCTAGCCGCTCTGGAGGCCCTGCAGAGAGGTGGCGATGCACCGGATGAAGATCGGCAGCAGCCGACGACCTCGCCGAACCCTCCGAGCAAACGGGAAGAACCCCCTAGGCTGTGCACCCGGACGATCCGGACAAGGGCGCAGAAGGGGACGATGGTGACGACCCGACCCGACGTGGAGCTCCGGGTTCCCGCGGACACCGCCTACGTCGCGGTCCTGCGCAGCACCACGGCCAGCCTGGCCGCGCGACTCGACTTCACCCTCGACGACATCGAGGACCTACGGATCGCGGTGGGTGAGGCGTGCGCGATGGTGCTGCAACAGGCACGAGTCGACGGCGACCTGCGCTGCGCCTTCGACCTGGGCAGCGGGGAGCTCACGGTCGTCGTGTCCGCAGACGCCGAGGGCGCCGAAAAGCCCGACCCCACCGCGTTCGCCTGGCAGGTGCTTGCCGCGCTCACCACCGCGGCCAGGGCCGAGGCCACCACGGGGGCCGTCTCGATCACGCTGTCGATGAAGTCCGGGTTGTTGGACTGACCAGATGACATACGTCGACAACAGGGGTGGGGACGTTCGCACGACCCGTGAGAAGAGCATGGAGCTGTTCGCCGAGCTCACCTGCGCGATGACCGGCGAGCCGCGTCGTACGACGTGCCGAGACGCGCTGGTCCACCTGCACCTGCCGCTCGTCGACCACTGCGCGCGCCGGTTCCGCAACCGCGGCGAACCGCTGGACGACCTGCTCCAGGTCGGCACCATCGGCCTGTTGAAGTCGATCGACCGTTTCGACCCGGAGCGTGGCGTCGAGTTCTCCACCTACGCGACACCGACAATCATCGGGGAGATCAAGCGGCACTTCCGTGACAAGGGCTGGGCGATCCGGGTGCCCCGTCGGCTCCAGGAGCTCCGGATGCTGATCGCCACAGCCACCGCCGACCTGTCCCAGACGATGGGCCGTTCGCCGACTCCTCGTGAGATCGCGGCGATGATCGAGGTGTCGGTCGAGGAGGTGATGGAGGGCCTGGAGTCCGCCAACGCCTACTCCACACTGTCGCTGGACGCCGGCGACTCCTCCGGCGAAGGCGGGCCCTCGATGCTGGACGCGATCGGCGCCGAGGACGTCGCGCTGGAGCACGTGGAGATCCGCGAGTCGCTCAAGCCGCTGCTCGAACAGCTACCCGGCCGCGAGAAGCAGATCCTGATGCTGCGCTTCTTCGGCGGGATGACCCAGTCGCAGATCGCCGCCGAGATCGGGGTCTCCCAGATGCACGTGTCGCGGTTGCTCACCCGCACACTGGAGCGACTGCGGGAGTCGCTGCACGAAGCCAGCTAGCGCTCAATGCTCGGCGTCGTCGTCGCGCTCGGGACGGTCGAGGGCAGCAAGGGACGCCGGCGTCAGCAGGCCGGCGAGGACCAGCGCGGCGACGATGGCCAGCCCGACGGCCAGCAACGTGGTCGCGCCCGCGCGAAACGACCAGGCGATGCCGAGCCAGACCAGCTGGGCGAAGAGCACCGGACCCCGCGACCACGGCCGCGCGCGGTGCATTCCCCAGGCGCAGAACATCAGTCCCACGCCGTACGCGGTGAAGAACAGCGTCGTGGTCACGCCCATCAGCAACCGGTCGCTGTTCACCGAGGCCGCCTCGGTGATGCCGAGCATGGCGGTGACCAGGCCCTGGATCCCGGTCAGCGCAGCCGCGACCTCGAGCGGCGGCGGCGGTCCCTCCTGCGAGCGCGGGGAAGAGGGATCCACGCCCAGATGCTAGCCCGCTACGGACCGGGCCGAGACCGGCCGGCCCGCGGTTGTGACCAAAGTGACCCGGCCGGGGCCTTGTGCCCGGCGCCAGGACTTGCCACGATCTAGGGGCGACAAGTTGGAGCCCACGGGTTCGCGCCCTACTTCTTGTCTGTTAACCCCAGAATCATGCACGGACTCGTGAACGCATTCACAACCTGTGACTGCGACAGCGACCCCTTGGGACCCGCACAACCTGCGGTGCTCCGGGGAACCTCGGGCCGGGCGACACCAGCCGGTGACCGCTACGCGACGAACAGGAGCACCACGCCATGGATTGGCGCCACCGCTCTGCATGCCTCGATGAGGATCCAGAGCTGTTCTTCCCGATCGGCAACACCGGTCCGGCCATCCTCCAGATCGAGGAGGCCAAGCAGGTCTGCCGCCGATGCGAGGTGCGCGAGCAGTGTCTCGCGTGGGCGCTGGAAGCCGGCCAGGACCACGGAGTCTGGGGCGGCCTGAGCGAGGACGAGCGGCGTGCGCTGAAGCGCCGCAACGCGCGGGCCCGGGTGCGCACCGCCTAGCCGACTCACCCGTCCGGCTGCGCCCACCGACTCATCGGCACCTCCACGGCGGCGACCGTGCCGGGGCCCCCGGTGCGTCGGCCGATCCGGAGAGTGCCACCCAGCTCGGCGACCAGGGTGGTCACGATGGTGAGCCCCAGGCCACCCGCCTGCGCCGGGTCGAAGTCCGCGGCCACCCCGCGCCCGTCGTCGACGACCTCGACCCGCAGCCGGGTCGCCGTACGCTCCACGCGCAGCACGATGGCACCCGAGCCCTCGGCCCCGAACCCGTGCTCCACCGCATTCTGCAGCAGCTCGGTGAGCGCCATCGCGAGCGGGGTCGCGACCTCGGCATCGAGCTCCCCGAAAGCACCCACCCGACTGGTCCGCACCAGACCGGGGTGCGTGGCGACCTCGCTCACCGCGCGGCGCAGCCGGTCGGCGACGTCGTCGAAGTCGACCGACTCCTCCCCGGACCGGCTCAGCGTCTCGTGCACGATCGCGATCGACCCGACCCGTCGTACCGCCTCCTCCAGTGCTGCGCGGCCCTCGGGTACGTCGATCCGCCTGGCCTGCAGCCGGAGCAGCGCCGCGACCGTTTGCATGTTGTTCTTCACCCGATGGTGGATCTCCCGGATGGTGGCGTCCTTGCTGACTAGCTCACGGTCTCGCCGGCGCAGGTCGGTCACGTCGCGCAGGAGCACCAGCCCGCCGGTCAGGTCCCCGGTCGGCCGCATCGGGATCGAGCGCAGGATCAGCACCGCGGCGCCGTTGTCGAGCTCGGTGTCGCGCGGCATCCGGGCGCCGAGCACGGCGCTGATCGTCTCCTCGTCGGGTCGCATCCGGGCCGGCACCAGCTCGCGCGTGACGTCGGCCAGGTTCTGCCCGGCGAGGTCCCCGACCAGCCCGAGCTTCCGGTAGACCGAGAGCGCGTTGGGGCTGGCGTAGACGACCGCGCCCGTCGCGTCGACCTTGATGAAACCGTCCCCCACCCGAGGGGAGTCGGCGTGGTCCGAGCGCTGGCCCGGGTAGGGAAAGAAGCCGTTCGCGATCATCTGGGTGAGCTCAGCGGCCGCTTGGAGGTAGGACAGCTCCAGCCGGCTCGGCGTACGCACTCCCTGGAGGTTGGTGTTGCGAGCCACCACGGCCAGCACCCGGCCTCCGCGGCGCACCGGGATCGCCTCGACCCGCACCGGTACGTCGTCGCGCCACTCCGGGTCACCCTCGCGGGCCACCCGTCCGTCGGCGATGGCGCTGTCCAGGAGCTGCCGGCGCACGCGGGGCAGGAACGTGCCGACCACGTCATCGACGTACGCCGTGGGCCCGGTCGTCGGCCGCATC
>JBBSVL010000235.1:0-4897 GCA_038233595.1 Propionibacteriales bacterium
CGCTCCGGGTCCCGAATGCTCAACGAGCTTCGGGCGTCCCTCTAGTCGCGCACGGAGATCGAGACCGCGACCATCCCGGGGCCGACGTGGGCACCGAGCACGGCACCGAGCTCACCCAGGAACACCTCGCGCTCACGCAAGCCATCCGCGAGGCGTTCCGCAAGCTTCGCGGCCAGCTGCTCCGCGCGGTCGGGACTGGCCAGGTGAGCCACGGCCACGTCGACCTGGGCGTCACCGGCGGCCTCCACGGCCAGCTCCTCCAGCCGGGCCAGCGCCCTGGCCGAGGTGCGCACCCGCTCGAACGGTCCCACCCGGCCCTTGTCGATCCTCAGGATCGGCTTGACCGAGAGCGCCGAGCCCAGCAGTGCCGCGGCGGCGCCCATCCGGCCGCCGCGGCGCAGGTACTCCAAGGTGTCGACGTAGAACAACGACGTCGTCGCCTCCGAACGCGCTTTCGCAGCCCGCGCAGCCCCGGCCGCGTCGGCTCCGTCGTCGAGCGCGTCCGCGGCGGCGAGCACGGCGAACCCGACGCTCATCCCGACCTGTCGCGAGTCCACCGGTACGACGGGCACCGGAGCCTCCCGTGCCGCCACCTGGGCGGACTCATAGGTGCCGCTCATCTCCGAGGACAGGTGCACCGAGACGATCTCCGTCGCCCCGTCGGCTGCTGCGCGCTCGTAGGCCTCCAGCATCGCGGCCGGTGTGGGACGGCTGGTACTGACCGGCACCCACTCCCGAAGCGACCTGGCCACGAGGTCGGGCGTGGCGCCGTTCGGCACGCCCTCGTCGTACGACGAGGCACCGATCACCACCTGCAGCGGCACCACCAGGATGCCTCGCGCCGCAGCCAGCTCCGGCGGCAGTGACGCCGTGGAGTCGGTGACCAGCGCGATGGTTCCTGAGGAGGTCGCTCGGCGACCGTCTCGAAGGGCGGGCATGCCGGAAGGCTAACCGAGCGGCGGGCCCGGGTTGCCGGCCGATCGGTGCGACGACTCGTCCTGGAGGGTGCCGAGGGCAACGGTCAGCTCGAGCGCGGTCCCGGGGTCGTCCAACCCCTCCCCGAACAGCTCCCGGAGCTGGGTGACCCGGTAGCGGACCGTCTGCGGGTGCACGTGCAGCAGCGCGGCGACCTGCTCGCGCCGGCCGCGGCAGAGCAGCCAGACCCGCAGCGTCTCGGTGAGCTTCTCCGCCGCCGCGGGGCGCAAGCCGACCAGCGGGTGCAGCACCCGGTCTCGCAGGTCGGTCAGCGCCTCGGCGTCGGCCTCCAGCACCAGCCTGGCCAGGTGCCGGTCGCTGTCGACCGGGGCCCCCTTGACCGGACGTACGCCGAGGGCGCGGGTGCGCACGGCCCGCAGGTACGACGCCCGGGCACGCAACCACGGCACTGCCGGCCCCACGACCGCGTGCCGCCCTTCCAGCCCCCGGAGCAGCGTGGTCCGGTTGGCATCGGGAACCAGCAGCAGCGCCAAGTCTGCGGTGTCCGCGGAGGTGTTCAGGTCGGGCAGGTCCTCACCCGCCGCGAGAGACCGTGAGCTGAGGTTCATGCTCGCGCCACGCACCTGGCCGGGCGGCAGCAGGACGGCTGTCAGGGTCTCCGGGGCCTCCCACTCCGCCCGCTTGGCCGTCGCCGCGAGCGTGGCCGGAGTGGCCCCGCTGACGAGCTGTCGGGCGAGCCGCTCCAGCAACCGCTGCCGCACCCGCCCGGAGGTCTCCAGCTCGTCGGCGTGACCGGCCGCGCTGGCTGCGGAGAGCTCGTCGATGTAGGCGAAGACCAGCTCGGCGAAGTGCGCCACCTGCTCGGCCGGCAGACCCGCCTCGACGGCCCGGTCGGACAGCCCGCGCCACGCGACACGGGCCCCCATCCGGTAGGCCGCCAGCAACGCCTCCATGCTGCGTCCCGAGCGGGCCTCGCCGCGGCCGAGCCGGTAGGCACCCTCCACCACGGGCCCCAGCGGTGCGCCCGCGTCGGCGTCCGCCTCCCGCGAGCCCAGCTCCAAGAAGCCGTCCAGGGCGAGGGCTACGGCGTCCCGGATCGTCCTGCCCATCGGCCCGGAGAACGCGTCGCGGTAGCTCGGCACCTCCGCGATCACCGCGGTCACCACCTGCTCGGAGACGGCGTTCAGCTCCGCGCGCATGGCGGCGAGAACGATCGAGTCCAGTCGCACGTCAGGCTGGGGTGCTAAGCCACTCATTTGTTCACCACGAACAAAACAGTGTCCAGGATTCACGTATCACGGCCATGACTTTACCCCTTGGGCCGAGCAGAATAGAGCTATGACCACCACAGCATCTGATCCGCGCATCTCGCGGCTCTCGCTGCGAGACCGCGCCATGCGGATCACCGAGGCGCTCACCACTCCCTTGCTCCCGGCCGACTACCTCGACCTGTTCAGCCCGTTGCGCTCCGGCACCGACCTCCGCGGACGGATCGAGGAGGTGCACCCCGAGACCGCTGACGCAGCAACGATCGTCCTCCGCCCCGGCGCCGACTGGGCCGGCCATGTGCCCGGCCAGTACCTGCGCATCGGTATCGACGTCGACGGCGTCCGGCTCTGGCGCGCCTACTCGCTCACCCACGGTCCCCGTACTGACGGACGCGTCTCGATCACTGTCAAGGCGGTCCCCGGTGGCAAGGTCAGCAACCACCTCGTCCACCGGTCCCGCCCCGGCACTCTCGTGCACCTGGAGCAGGCGGCCGGGGAGTTCGTCCTGCCACCCGACGGCGGCAAGCTGCTGCTCGTCACGGCGGGCTCCGGGATCACCCCGGTGATCGGCATGCTGCGCAACCTGTTCCCCGTCGCGGAGTCGGGTGTCGTCCGACTCCCGCGCAGCGATGCCTTCGACATCACCGTTGTGCACGTGGCGCCTAGTGAGCCCGACTCGATCTTCCTCGACGACCTCCGTGAGCTTGCCGACGCCGGGGTGATCGAGCTGGTCACCCGCTACGACGACGTGCACGGCGTGCTCGACGTCGCCGATCTGGTGACGCTGGTACCCGACCTCGACGCCCGGATCTCGTTCGCGTGCGGCCCGGCCGGATTGCTCGACGCCGTGACCCAGCACCACCTGGAGCGCGGTCTGACGCTCTTCACCGAGCAGTTCCGGGTGCCCACCCACGTCGTCGGAGAAGGCGGCACGGTTAGCTACTCCCGCACCGGCACCGTCGTCGAGACCGACGGCTCCACCACGTTGCTCGACGCCGGCGAGGAGGCCGGGGTGCTGATGCCCTCCGGCTGCCGGATGGGTGTCTGCTTCGGCTGCGTGCTGCCGCTCAGGCAGGGCACCGTCCGCGACCTGCGCTCCGGCGACATCACGACCGCGGAGCCGGGCGACGGCGTCAAGATCCAGACCTGCATCAACGCAGCAGCCGGCGCCTGCGACCTCGACATCTGAGGAGCGAACGAGCGCCAGCGAGTGAGCCCCGGAAGATGTCGAAAGGGCAGAGCCATCTGACCCCACCGACCCACCGACGTACAGCTCAGTCCACCGACGAGAGGAACTGACATGACCACGATCCAGAAGAAGGCAGCCAACCACCAGGGCAGCCCGATCGCGCACCTCACCGACCAGGACATCGAGAGCCTCGGCCAGGAGCTGGACGCGATCCGCGCCCAGGTCGTCGCCGACCGCGGCGAACGCGACGCCGCCTACATCCACCAGGTGATCGACACCCAGCGCAAGCTGGAGCTCGCCAGCCGCGCGGTGCTGCTGTTCTCGCTCTTCCCGCCCGCGTTCGTCGCCGGTACGGCGGGCCTCTCGGTCGCCAAGATCCTGGAGAACATGGAGATCGGGCACAACGTGATGCACGGCCAGTGGGACTGGATGCGCGACCCGAAAATCCACTCCACCACCTGGGAGTGGGACAACGTGTCCCCCGCGGACCAGTGGAAGCACTCGCACAACGAGCTGCACCACACCTACACGAACGTGATCGGCAAGGACAACGACCTCGGCTACGGCATCATGCGCGTCGACGAGGAGCAGCGCTGGATGCCGTTCTACCTGGCCCAGCCGCTGTGGAACCTGATCAACGCCTGCTTCTTCGAGTACGGCATCGCAGCCTACGACCTGGAGCTGGGAAAGAACCTGAAGGCCAAGCGCCGCAACAACCCCGACTTCAAGGCCCGCTACAAGCAGGTCCTCGGAAAGATCCGCCAGCAGGTCACCAAGGACTACGTCGTACACCCGGTCCTGTCCGGCCCGTCCGCGCCGACCACGGTCGCCGCCAACTTCACCGCGAACCTGGTCCGCAACCTGTGGACCCACTCGGTGATCATGTGCGGTCACTTTCCCGAGGGCGTCGAGACCTTCGAGCGGCTCTCGATCGACGGTGAGACCCGTGGCGAGTGGTACGTGCGCCAGATGCTCGGCTCGGCCAACATCACCGGTTCCCGCGCGATGCACCTGATGACCGGCAACCTGAGCTACCAGATCGAGCACCACCTGTTCCCCGACCTGCCGAGCAACCGCTACCAGGAGATCGCACCCAAGGTGCAGGACGTCTTCGAGCGCTACGGGCTCACCTACACCACCGGCTCGCTGCCCAAGCAGGTCGCGTCCGCGTGGCACAAGGTGATCCGGCTCTCGCTGCCCAACGGCTTCATGGACAAGCCCCTGGCCTCCGTCACCGCGCTCGCCTCCGCCCAGGGCCGCAAGGACCTGGCCCGCAGGCCGGCCGCCTGACCTCCGATCTAGAGTCTGGCCATGCCCCGCACCATGACCGTCCAGGACAGCGTCGTGATCGCCGTCGACCCGATGACGATCTACCGACAGGTCGCCGACCCGTCCCAGATGGGTCGGTGGAGTCCGGAGAACACCGGGGCCACCGTCGGGTCGCCGGGCGAGCCGGCTGCGTTCGGTACCACGTTCGTGGGCCGCAACAAGCGTGGGCGGGCCC
>JBBSVL010000236.1:0-4896 GCA_038233595.1 Propionibacteriales bacterium
CGGCTCCACCCCCTGTTGGTCGAGCAGCTCGAAGGCACCGAACAGCAGGACGGACATGGCGATGCTCATGGCCGTGATCGACCAACCACGGAGCTCGACGAGCAGCGCGGCCAGCACGGCCCCCAGTCCGAGCCCGAGCGTGCTGAGCGCGAGGAGCTGATAACTGTCGATGGGTCGCCCGTCCCGCAGCCACAAGGCGATGCTCAGGCCGACGCTGGTGGTCACCAGACCCGCGCCCCACAGCGGGCCGCGGCTTCGGCTGAGCGCCGCCCCGGCCAGGTAGGTCAGTCCGATCAGCGCCGGGAACCAGTAGAAGGCCAGGATGCCGCCCTCGACGAGCACGGCGATCAGCACAGCGCCGGCCACCAACGAGATGCCTCGCAATCGCCGAGCCCGTACGGGGTCCATGACTTCCTTCCGGCCCTGCCTGGACAGCCGGACGCACTCACTCCAGCAGTGCCGGAGCATATGCGACAGGATCGCGACGTGACCGCAGGCGATGATGCCGCGCCGGGACGGGCCGCCATCGACGGGGCGCTGTCGGACCTCTACGGCGCCACCGAGCCGGCCTGCCACTGGCTCAGCGTCCGGCGGTGGAAGGCAGGCGGTCGCGACCCGCTCGACCGCATCGCGGTCTACCGTCGGTCCGAGCCGGTCCCGCACTGGCATTACGTCTCCTACGGCCTGAGTGAGCTGTACGCCAAGGAGAGCGACAACCCCAAGGTCAGCGGCTGGGGATTCGAGCTCACGGCCCGCCTGCGCCGGCGCGACGAGCAGGAGCCGCCAGCATTCATGGCGCAGGTCCTGCAGAACCTGGCGCGCTATGTGCTCGAGACCCGCAGTGAACTGGCCCCCGGCCACTCGATGGACCTGTCCGGCCCGCTCCTGGACGGCTCGGACACCTCCATCCGGGCCGTCCTGTTCTACGACGACCCCGAGCTCAGCGACTTCTTCGGCCCGTACGGTCACGTCCGCTTCCTGCAGGTGGTCGGCGTCACCGAGGACGAGCGGGCGGCCATCCGCACCTGGGACCAGGACGCGGTGCGGCCCGTGCTGGACCAGCATCTTCCCCTGTTGATCACCGACCTGGACCGGCGCTCGCTGCTGAGCAACCCGGAGGTGGACCGGGCGATCGTGGAGGGCCGCAGCCGGGACGGCTCGTCGCTGGCCGCGCTGCGGGTGAGCGAGCTGACCGTCCAGCCGGGCACCCGGCTACCGCGCACCCCCGCGCTCATCGCCGTCCCGGCGACCGTGGTCGACAGCTTCTGCCTCGTCCTGCCGCTGCGCATCTCGTTCGGGCGCCCGTTCTCGCTCACCTCCGCGGGCTCGAGCCTCGTTGTCGTGCCCGGCCGGGCATATGCCCTCAGCCAGTCCGGCCCGGCCTGGACCCTCACCGTCACCCGACGACACGCCGAGGCGATCAGCTCGACCCTGCGACCGATCGCCGGTTTCTACCCGGTACCGGGCCTGCCCAGGGTCGTGTTCGAGGTCACCGGAACCCCCGTCCGGGACGGTCAGGGGCGCGTGACCGGACACTTGGAGTAGGGACACCGGGTCAGGTGTCTGCCGGCCGGCATCCACCCGGGGAGTAGGCCGGCGGCCGGCCGGGGTAGAACTGCTCTGCCCTGCTCAGACCCCCTTCGACGGGACATTTCACGTGCGCACCTGGCCCGGCTCGCCCTATCCGCTGGGGGCCACCTACGACGGCTCCGGCACTAACTTCGCCCTGTTCAGCGAGGTCGCGGACCGCGTCGAGCTGTGCCTGTTCGACGACGACGGCCCCGAGCACCGCGTCCTCCTGGCCGAGCGGGACGCCTTCGTCTGGCACGGCTACCTGCCCAATGTCGGCCCCGGACAGCGCTACGGCTATCGCGTCCGCGGCCCGTACGATCCCGACCAAGGCGACCGCTGCAACCCGAGCAAGCTGCTGCTCGATCCCTACGCCAAAGCGATCGACGGCGAGATCGACTGGAGCCAGGCCTGCTTCGCCTACACGTGGGGCAAGGAGAATTCCTACAACGGCGAGGACTCCGGACCGCACATGAGCAAGTCGGTGGTGATCAGCCCGTTCTTCGACTGGGACCACGACCGCCACCCGCACACCCCCTACAACGAGACGGTCATCTACGAGGCGCATGTCAAGGGCTTGACCCAGACCCACCCCGACATCCCCGAGGAGATCCGCGGCACCTACTCCGCCATCGCCCACCCGGTGATGCTCGAGCACTACAAGAAGATCGGCGTCACGGCAATCGAGCTGATGCCGGTGCACCAGTTCATCCACGACAAGCACCTCGTCGACCGAGGGCAGCGCAACTACTGGGGCTACAACACCATCGGCTTCTTCGCGCCGCACAACGACTACGCCAGCTTCGGCTCGCGTGGCCAACAGGTGCAGGAGTTCAAGTCGATGGTCAAGGCCCTGCACTCCGAGGGCTTGGAGGTGATCCTCGACGTGGTCTACAACCACACGGCCGAGGGGAACCACATGGGCCCCACGCTGTCCTTCCGGGGCATCGACAACGCCAACTACTACCGCCTGGTCGAGCGAGACAACAAGCACTACTACGACACCACCGGCACCGGCAACACCCTGCTGATGCGCAGCCCACACGTCCTGCAGCTCATCATGGACTCGCTGCGCTACTGGGTCACCGAGATGCGGGTGGACGGGTTCCGGTTCGACCTGGCGTCCTCACTGGCCCGTCAGTTCCACGAGGTGGACCGGCTCTCGGCCTTTTTCGACCTGGTGCACCAGGACCCCGTCGTCAGCCAGACCAAGCTGATCGCCGAGCCCTGGGACATTGGCCACGGCGGCTACAACGTCGGCGGTTTCCCCCCACTGTGGACCGAGTGGAATGGCAAGTACCGCGACACCACGCGCGACTTCTGGCGCGGCGCCCCGGCGACGCTGGCAGAGTTGGGCTCCCGCCTGACCGGCTCGGCCGATCTGTACGAGGACGACGGACGCCGCCCGTACGCCTCGATCAACTTCGTCACCGCCCACGACGGCTTCACGATGCACGATCTGGTGTCCTACAACGACAAGCACAACGAGGCGAACGGCGAGGACGGCAACGACGGCGAGAGCCACAACTCGTCGTGGAACTGCGGGGTGGAGGGCGACACCGACGACCTGGAAATCGTCGCGCTACGCGAGCAGCAGAAGCGCAACTTCCTGACCACGCTGTTCCTGTCCCAGGGTGTGCCGATGCTGCTGCACGGTGACGAGCTGGGCCGGACGCAGGGCGGCAACAACAACGTCTACGCCCAGGACAGCGAGATCGCCTGGGTCGACTGGGACCGGGCCAAGGACTACGAGGTGCTGACCGAGTTCGTCTCGCGGCTGTCCCAGCTGCGCCGGGAGCACCCGATCTTCCGTCGCCGCAAGCACTTTCGCGGTCGACCGGTCAAGGACACCGACATCGAGGACATCGGCTGGTTCACTCCGGCCGGAGAGGCGATGAGCGACGACGACTGGGAGCACGGCATCACCATGTCGGTGACGGTGTTCCTCAACGGCGAAGGCATCCGGGACCCGGACGCCCGCGGGGAGCGGGTGACCGACGACTCGTTCTTCCTGCTGTTCAATGGCTTTCACGAGTCGATGGAGTTCGTGCTGCCCGATCTGGGTGCCGGCGAGCGGTGGCAGGTCGAGATCGACACCGCCGCGCCGATGCTCGGCGACGTCGAGGACCGGTCGACCAAGACCGGCGAGACGATGACCGTCGAGGCACGCTCGGTGCGAGTGCTGCGCCGGATCTTCTAGGTGGCGCTGCCCCGAGTCGGCCGTCCGGTTCCGGTGTCGACCTACCGCGTGCAGTTGCGTCCGCCGGCCGAGAACCATCCCGGGTTCGGCTTCGACGACGCGGCCGAGATCGTGCCCTACCTGTCCGACCTCGGCGTGACGCACCTGTACTGCTCGCCCTACCTGCAGGCCGCTCCCGGGTCGGCGCACGGATACGACGTCGTCGACCACGACCGGCTCAACGCCCAGCTCGGCGGCCAGGACGCGTTCGACCGGATGGCGGCCGCCTGCCGCACGGCCGGACTCGGCATCGTGCTCGACATCGTGCCCAACCACATGGCGATCAGCGCGCCGGAGTCCCAGAACTCACCATGGTGGTCGCTGCTGCGCGAGGGCCGCGACTCGCCGTACGCGCCGTGGTTCGACGTGGACTGGGCCGGCGACGAACGGATCCTCATGCCGATCCTGGGCAGTCCCCTGGAGGAG
This sequence comes from Propionibacteriales bacterium, assembly GCA_038233595.1. GTDB lineage: Bacteria > Actinomycetota > Actinomycetes > Propionibacteriales > Nocardioidaceae > Marmoricola. The sequence goes on from JBBSVL010000236.1 coordinate 4,235, forward strand.
TCGGTCGCCGATCTGGAGCTGCTCGAGGACCGCATCCGCTACTTCGACCACGAGGTGCCGATCGCCCCCGGCACGCGGGTCGACGGCGATGTGCTCGAAACGCTGGCCCGCCAGCACTACCGGCTGTGCCACTGGCGCCAGGCCCGTGACTGCCTGAACTACCGCCGGTTCTTCGACGTGACGACCCTGGCGGGGGTACGGGTGGAGGTCCCCGAGGTATTCGCCGCGACCCACCGGCTGGTCCTGGACCAGGTTGCGGCCGGGATCGTGGACGGCCTGCGGGTCGACCATCCCGACGGGCTGGCCGATCCGGGTGGTTACCTCGACGAGCTGGCTGCGGCCACCGACGGTGCGTGGGTCGTCGTGGAGAAGATCCTCGAACCGGGTGAGGACCTGCCGGCGGACTGGCAGACGGCCGGCACCACCGGCTACGACGTGCTCAACGAGGTGCTCGGCCTGCTGGTCGACCCGGCCGGTGAAGAGCCCCTGACTCGCCTCTGGCACCGGCTGACCGGGGACGACACGACGTACGAGCAGGAGGTGGCCCGCTCGAAGCGGCAGGTGCTGACCGAGGTCCTGCCGGCGGAGGTGAACCGGCTCACCGACGTGGCCGTGCGGGCCTGCCGGGCAGACCCGGCACTGCGCGACACCTCGGCTCCGGC
>JBBSVL010000237.1:0-4894 GCA_038233595.1 Propionibacteriales bacterium
GTGGGAAACCCGATCGCATCGAGGACCTCGTCGGACCTGGTGCCCTGCACGGCGAGCACGGCGTGGGTCTCGTGGTGGTCGGTGATCGTGACCGTCTCCGGTCTGCCGGCCTCGAGGCGTCGTAGGACTTCGGCGGTGTTGGCGGCGTTGGGCACCAGCAGCAGGTGGTCGTCGTCGAGCTGGTAGACGATCAGGTCGTCGACGATCCCGCCGGTCCCGGCATCGCAGCACAGCGTGTACTGGGCCTTGCCGGGGTGGATCCTGGCGAGGTCGTTGCTGAGCGTGGCGTTGACGTACTCCTCCGCGCCCTCGCCGCGCACCACGGCCTTGCCCAGGTGAGAGACGTCGAAGATGCCCACCGAGGTGCGCACCGCTGCGTGCTCCTTGAGCACTCCGGCGGGGTACTCGAGCGGCATCTCCCAGCCACCGAACTCGGCGAACTTCGCCCCCAGCGCGACGTGCCGGTCGTGCAGGGGCGACTGGTTGAGGGCCATGTGCGGCAAACTACCGCAGCCACAGGTGGCTAAAGTGCCCGGCGTGACCTCCTACTCGCTGCGAACCGGCAACCCGGACAAGACCCGAGCAGACGTGGTGGTGATCGGTGTCGCCCAGCGCCCCGGCAAACGCAAGGGGCCAGTGGTCGCCCCCGGCGGCGAGGCGGTCGCCGAGGCCTACGGACGCAAGTTCGCGCCGCTGCTCGCCTCGATCGGGGCGACCGGCACGAGCGGAGAGGTCACCCGGGTGCCCACCGGCGGTGCGATCAACTCGCCAGTGCTGGTCCTGGTCGGGATGGGCGACCTGGCGGCGCTGACCACCGAGAAGGTACGACGGGCCGCCGGTGTCGCTGCCCGCAACATCGGCAACGTGGCGTCGGTCGCCCTGGCGCTGCCCGCGGGCGACGCCGCCCACATACGGGCCGTGGCGGAAGGGTTCCTGACCGGAAGCTACGCGTTCAGCGGCAACCGCTCGGGCGAGAAGAAGAAGCCGATCGCCGAGGTGGCGATCCTCTCCGAGGCCGCCCGGCGCAAGGACTGCGTCGAGGCCCTGGCTGCGGCGCAGGTCGTCGGCAAGTACGCCGACCTGGCCCGCGACTGGGTGAACCTGCCGCCCAACCAGCTCTCCCCCGAAGGCTTCGCCGACAGTGTCCGGGCCCTCGACAAGTCGAAGCAGCCCGCGGTCGCAGTGACCGTGCTCGACGAGAAGGAGCTTGCCGACCTCGGCTGTGGCGGCATCCTCGGCGTGGGCATGGGCTCGGACAACCCGCCCCGACTGGTCCGGCTGGAGTACCGGCCGGACGACGCCGTCGGACACGTGGCCCTGGTCGGCAAGGGCATCACCTATGACTCCGGCGGCCTGACCATCAAGCCGGGCAGCTCGATGACCACGATGAAGTGCGACATGGCCGGCGCCGCATCGGTCCTCGCCGCGACGTACGCCATCGCGGAGCTGGGCATCCCTGTGTCCGTGACGGCCTGGGCGCCGATGGCCGAGAACATGATCTCTGGCCGCGCGATGCGACCCGGCGACGTGCTGACGATGTACGGCGGCAGGACCGTCGAGGTGCTCAACACCGACGCCGAGGGCCGGCTGGTGCTTGCCGACGCCCTGACGATGGCCAGCGAGTCCGGCGCGGACTCGATCGTGGAGGTCTCTACGCTGACCGGCGCCTGCGTGGTCGCGCTCGGGGACCGGGTCGCGGGCCTCTTCGGGGACGACGCCACCGTGGCCGACCTACAGGCTGCGGCGGGCGTGACGGGCGAGCTGCTGTGGCGGCTGCCGGTCCCCGAGGAGACCAGCGAGCGGGTGCGCACCGAGTCGAAGGTGGCAGACCTGCTCCAGCACAACTGGGTGCGCTGGGGCAGCTCGTTGTGGGCGGCGGCCTTCCTCAAGGAGTTCGTCGACGGACGCCCCTTCGCGCACATCGACATGGCCGGACCGGCGTACAACTCGGGCACCGCGTGGGGGCACGTCCCCTCCGGTGGCACCGGCTTCTCGATCCCGACCCTGGTCGAGTACGTCGCTACGCGCGCCCGTTAGGGCCTAGTAGAACCGGCCGCCGCGGTTGGTGCCGTCGTCCTTCTGGCGCCGGTTGTACTCCCGCATCCGGTCGGGGATCCCGACCAGCCCCGCGTCGTACGACGGGACGGCAAGTCGGTTGGCGAAGTCGTGGGCCCACTCGACCGACGGCACCCGCCGGCGGGTCCACTCGCCGTCGTGGGCGACCAGCAGCATGGTCACCGAGGACACCGTGGTCTGCGGCTCCACGAAGCCCTCGACCCCGCGACGTGCGGCGACCCACTCGCGCAGGTGCTTGGCATCCGCGGAGTCGGACTGGCGCGGCGCCGCCGGCTGCCGGCGACGCATTCTGTCTAACAGACCCATGCGCCCATTGTGACCGATGCCAACCAACGGCGGGCGCACATTGCGTGCTCTGGCGCCTCCAGACGCAGTGGTGGACAGGAGTCCGAGAAGTGCAAGGATGAGGTGAGCGGTCGCGCCGAGGTGCGTCGCGCGCAGGATGACAGTTCCCCCGGGAGGACGAGAGGCGCAGTGGCTGACGCAGCCGAGTTCGACGTAGTGGTCCTGGGGGCCGGCTCCGGCGGCTATGCATGCGCACTGCGCGCCGCGCAGCTAGGGCTGTCCGTGGCCCTGGTGGAGAAGGGCAAGCTGGGCGGAACCTGCCTCCACGTCGGGTGCATCCCGACCAAGGCACTGCTGCACGCCGCAGAGGTGGCCGACGTGGCCCGCGAGTCCGAGCAGTTCGGGGTGCGGGCGACCTTCGAGGGCATCGACATGGCCGGTGTCAACGACTACAAGGACGGCGTCGTCGACCGGCTGTTCAAAGGCCTGACCGGGTTGGTCAAGGGCCGTGGGATCACCGTCATCGAAGGCGAAGGGCGCTTGAGCGGCCCGCTGGCCGTCGAGGTGGACGGCACGTCGTACGTCGGGAAGAGCGTGGTCCTGGCCTCCGGCTCCTACTCCCGCTCGCTCCCGGGCCTCGAGGTCGACGGGGAAAGCGTCGTCACCTCCGAGCAGGCACTTCGCCTCGAACGAGTGCCGGCCTCGGTGATCGTGCTGGGCGGTGGCGTGATCGGTTGCGAGTTCGCCAGCGTCTGGCGGTCATTCGGTGCCGAGGTCACCATCCTCGAGGCGCTACCCCGGCTGGTCGCCGCCGAGGACCAGGCGTCCTCCAAGGCGCTGGAGCGCGCCTTCCGCAAGCGTGGCATCGGCGTCCGCACCGGCACCTCCTTCCAGAGCGTGAAGACCTCCGACGCGGGCGTCCAGGTCACCGTCGGGGGCGGTGACACCATCGAGGCCGAGCTGCTGCTCGTCGCGGTCGGTCGCGGTCCGTCGACCGAAGGGCTGGGCTTCGAGGAGCAGGGCGTGGCGATGGAACGCGGCTTCGTGCTGGCCGACGAGCGCTGCCGGACCACCCTGCCGGGTGTGTTCGCCGTCGGCGACATCGTGCCCGGGCTGCAGCTGGCGCACCGCGGCTTCCAGCAGGGCATCTTCGTGGCCGAGGAGATCGCCGGACTCGACCCGACGCCGATTGACGAGCTCGGCATCCCACGCGTCACCTACTCCGACCCCGAGATCGCCTCGGTGGGGCTGAGCGAGACCGAGGCCCGCACCCTGTACGGCGACGACGCGGTCGAGTCGCTCACCTACGACCTCAGCGGCAACGGGAAGAGCCAGATCCTCAGGACCCAGGGCTTCGTCAAGGTCGTACGTCGTACGAAAGGCCCGGTCCTCGGCGTGCACCTCGTCGGCGCCCGCGTCGGCGAGCTCATCGGCGAGGCTCAGCTGATCTACAACTGGGAGGGCCACCCGGAGGACGTCGCCCCCCTGGTCCACGCCCACCCGACCCAGAACGAAGCCCTCGGCGAGGCTCACATGGCGCTCGCCGGCAAGCCGCTGCACGCTCACTCCTGACCCATCGAACCGGAAGGTCCCTCCATGTCGACACCCGTCAACCTCCCCGCCCTCGGCGAGTCGGTCACCGAAGGCACCGTCACCCGCTGGCTCAAGCAGGTCGGCGACGAGGTCGCGGTCGACGAACCGCTGCTGGAGGTCTCCACCGACAAGGTCGACACCGAGATTCCCTCACCGGTCGCCGGCACCCTGCTGGAGATCACTGCCGAGGAGGACGAGACCGTCGAGGTCGGCGCCCAGCTCTGCGTGGTCGGCGAGGAGGGTGAGGCAGCCGGCTCCGACGACTCCGGATCCGAGTCGCAGCAGGATGAGTCGGGCGATGACTCACCGGAGGAGGCGCCAGCCGAGGAGGAGTCGGCCAAGGAACAGCCAGACGAGGAGTCCCCAGCTCAGGAAGCACCGGCGGAGGAGACCGAGCAGCCTGCGGCGCAGGAAGAGGAGCCCGCAGCCGAGAAGCCGGCGCCGTCCGACTCCGGCTCGTCGGACTCCGGCTCGTCCGACTCCGGCTCGTCCGGAGGCGAGAGCACGTCCGTCACGCTGCCGGCGCTGGGTGAGTCCGTGACCGAGGGCACCGTCACCCGCTGGCTCAAGCAGGTCGGCGACGACGTCGCGGTCGACGAGCCGCTGCTGGAGGTCTCCACCGACAAGGTCGACACCGAGATCCCTTCGCCCGTGGCAGGAAAGCTGTTGGAGATCAAGGTCGAGGAGGACGAGACCGTCGAGGTCGGGGCGGAGCTCGCTGTGATCGGGAGCGGTGCCGCCGCGCCCGCGCAGCAGTCGACAGCGGACTCGGCCCCCGACGAGACACCCGACCCGGCGCCGACCGAGCAGCCGGCTGCGACCGCGAAGACCGAGACCGAGCCCGAGCCGGCGCAGGAAGAGGCGCCGGAGCCGGAGCCCGAGACACCCGCGGCCGAGACGGAGCCCGCGGGCCAGCAGATGCCCTCCGCCGGTGGTGACA
>JBBSVL010000238.1:0-4892 GCA_038233595.1 Propionibacteriales bacterium
CACGCACATGGTCAGCCCTCGTTTTTTCGACCGCGTCCGTTGCGCGGCGGGGTCAGGAACGAGGGAACCGTATCGCCGGAAATCGGACGGCACCATGGACATTGCAATATTTCCATCAATGTATTGTGATGGGTGTCGAGATTGTCATGGTTTGGACGTTTTGAGCTCAGACCACATTAACCAGTATGCGTTATTACTGACGATTGTCTTAGATGCGACTAAGTGAGTTATTCGTCCGATTCATCCCGGAATGAACCACGATATGCGCAGGGGTGCACCGGTGGCTCGGACACGTTGTGCGTCGCCCGATGGCCGCCACCCGAACGGGTCCCGGCGCGTTCGACGTTTCGAGGATGCGCGCAGCCTGGAGTGTCGTGCACGGGCGACGACGTCCGCGATAGGCCAGGCATTCGCTTACTCACAAACGTGACTGTCTGTCCATAGTCCGGCTGCCCTATTTGTCAAAACCAGGGGCGTCTGCATTGACGTAGTCGGGGGAGCCGGCCCACTGCGTTCTGGTGACTAAGAAATCGGCTATTGGTCTAACGGTTGTGTTCGCATTTGTTCGTCGCCACCGGCGGCGCAGGCTCGGGAGACGCCATCGGGAAAGCGCCGTGCGCGGTGAAGACCCGCCCGGCGAAGCGCTCGCCGATGCGGCGGTGGGCGGCGGCGTCCGGATGGAGCTGATCGGGCAGCGGTAGCTCGGCGAAGTCCGCCTCACCGTAGAGGTCGCGGCCGTCGAGGTAGTGCAGGTTCGGGTCATCGCCCGCTCGCTGCGCCACGATCCGGGACAGCTCGTCCCGGATGACGCCCAGGGTCAGCTTTCCGCTGGCACGTTCCGCTGGATCACCCATGGCCCGGTACCGTAGCTGCCCGTTGCTGAGACCGGTCAGGTCCGGGGCGCTGGGACCGGGTGTGCCTTCGTGAATGGGGCACAAGATCGGTGAGACGACCAGCAGTGGTGTGCTGAGGTGGCCCTCGCGGATGGTGTCGAGGAAGCCATGGACGGCGGGAGTGAATGCGCGCAGGCGCATCAGGTCGGTGTTGACCAGGTTGATGCCGATCTTGATGCTGATCAGGTCAGCGGGCATGTCCCGCATGGCGCGGGCGACGAACGGGTCGAGCAGGGCGCTGCCGCCCAGGCCCAGGTTGACCAGCTCTACGCCTCCGAGGAAGGCCGCGAGCGCGGGCCAGGTGGTGGTGGGGCTGGCAGCGTCGGAACCCTGGCTGATCGAGCTGCCGTGGTGCAGCCACACCGTGCGGCCCCTATCCACTGCGGGCTCGACGGGGGCATCGGTGCGCAGGGCGATGAGTTCCGTGGTCTCGTTGTGCGGCAGCCAGATCTCGACGTCCTTGGTTTCGTCGGGCAGTCCGGTGAAGCGAAGCGTGCCCGCCTGGCCGGCCTGGTTCTCGGCGGTTCCGGTGGACATGTCGATGGTCACGGTGTTGCCGCCTGGCACGCTGGCCTGGCCGGCCAGGCGGCCGTCTACGACCAGGTCGTACACGCCGTCCGGGCGGGGTGGGGCGCCCACGTAGACCCGTTTGGTGGGCAGCGTGTCCAGTTCGACGAGGGTGGCCCGGGTGCGGAAGGCCAATCGCACGCCCGACGGCTGGGCCTCGGCCATGGCCAGCTGTGGGTCCGGGCACTGGGCGCGCGCCCAGGCAGGCAACCGGTGCGGCAGCACACCGCGCTCGGTGCGCTCCAGGTCGAGGGCGCCGTGCAGGAGGTCCGACGTGACGGGTGTGGTGATCCAGTTGTGATTGGTGTGCATGGCCTCAATCTGTGGTGCGAGCGTCTGGACTGGCCGGTTCCCTGCTGGGTAAGAAGGCCCGACCGGAAAGCCTACGTGCTCAGTTCGACTGCATGGTGGATCCAGCTGGGCCCATTCGATAGTAGTTGACATAATGCACCTTATCGGCGTTCCTACCACACGAGCCGCAATCCTCGACGGCACCGGTCGAGGATCTGTCGCTAAAGTGGTCCGTGCGGACGCTCGCGATCGACGTGACGCACCGACAACGATTGGGAGATGGACCGTGACGAGTGATTTGGATCCTGTTCAGCTTGAACGGATGACCAAGGAGTTCGACGCGGATCCGAGGAATCGCCTGCTGCAGAACGCCGTGACTCGCACCGGGATCGACCAGGTGGCGCTCGACCACCAGGTAGCCGTGTCGTTGGGCCGCTGCATGTCGCATCAGCTCGACGACTGGTCGGTCACCAACCAGAAGAAGAGCGGACGCTGCTGGATGTTTGCTGGTCTCAACATGCTCCGCGTTGGTGCTGCCGCCAAGCTTGGTATCAAGGACTTCGAGTTCTCGCAGAGCTACCTGCAGTTCTGGGACCGGATCGAGAAGGCCAACTTCTGGCTCGAGCAGGTTCTCTCCACCGCCGACCGCGACGTCGATGACCGCACCGTGGCGCACCTGATGAGCACCCCTGCCGAGGACGGCGGCCAGTGGAACATGTTCGTGGCCTTGGTTCGCAAGCACGGGCTGGTCCCCAAATCGGCGATGCCCGAGACGTTCTCATCCTCGGCCACCGCCGCACTCAACCGGGACCTTTCGACGGTGCTGCGCCAGGCTGCCAAGGAGCTCCGCGCGGCTACCGCGGCGGGGGCTTCGGCTGAGGACCTTGCGGAGCAGAAGTCCGAGACGTTGACCGTGGTACACCGGGTGCTGTCGCTGCACCTGGGCACGCCGCCCGAGCGGTTCTGGTGGCAGTGGCGCGACAGTGAGAAGGGCTTCCACCGCGATGGTGAACTAACGCCGCAGGAGTTCGCGCGGCGCTACGTCACTCTTCCCGTGGACGACTACGTCTGCATTGTCCACGATCCGCGCGACTCCAGCCCGGTGGACCGTATCTTCACCGTCGAGGCCCTCGGCAATGTCGTCGGCGCGCCGCCGGTGACCTATCTCAACGTCGAGATCGACCTGATCAAGCGGCTCGCGATGCACAGCATCGTGGGCGGTGAGCCGGTGTGGTTCGGCTGTGATGTCGCTCAGATGTACGACGCGGAGCAGGGCATCTGGGACGCCTCGCTCTACGACTATGACGCTCTCTACGGGCGCACGACCGCCCTGGACAAGGCCGACCGGCTGCTGCACCACGACACAGCGATGACCCACGCGATGCTGCTCACCGGAGTGGACGTCGTCGATGATGTGCCGCGCGGCTGGCGAGTGGAGAACAGCTGGGGCGACGAGAAGGCCGACAAGGGCTTCTGGACCATGAACGACCCGTGGTTCGCCGAGCACGTCTTCGAGATCGCTGTACGCCGGGACGCGCTACCGGCAGAGCTGCGAGACAGGTTCGACGACGAGCCCATCGTGCTGCCGGCCTGGGACCCGATGGGGGCACTGGCGCACTGACCAGTAGGACCTTCGGTTTGTGGGACGTGAACGGTGCAGGGCCAACCTAGTCACCACTGGCGAAGCGCGGGACGCGCCCCGCGAAGGCCTCGGTCAGGCGCCCACGTAGGCCGCGAGGTGCTCGCCGGTGAGGGTGGAGCGCGCGGCGACGAGGTCGGCGGGGGTGCCCTCGAAGACGATGCGGCCGCCCTCATGACCAGCGCCCGGCCCCAGATCGATGATCCAGTCGGCGTGTGCCATGACCGCCTGGTGGTGCTCGATGAGGATGACCGACTTGCCGGAGTCGACGAGCCGGTCGAGCAGGCCGAGGAGGTTCTCGACGTCGGCGAGGTGGAGTCCACTGGTTGGCTCGTCGAGGACATAGAGCGCACCGTCGGAGCCCAAATGCGTGGCCAGTTTGAGCCGCTGACGCTCGCCGCCGGACAGCGACGGGAGCGGCTGGCCGATGCTGAGGTAGTCGAGACCCACATCGGCGAGCCGGTTGAGGATCTTGTGGGCGGCGGGAACCTTCGCCTCGCCCGAGGCGAAGCACTCTGCGGCCTCGGCCACCGACAACGCCAGTACCTCGGCGATGTCGCGCCCACCGAAGGTGTACTCCAGCACCGAGGCCTGGAAGCGCTGCCCCTCGCACTCCTCGCACGTCGTCGCGACGCCGGCCATCATCCCTAGGTCGGTGTAGACCACGCCCGCGCCGTTGCAGCCGGGGCAGGCGCCCTCGGAGTTGGCGCTGAACAGGGCCGGCTTCACGCCGTTGGCCTTCGCGAACGCCTTGCGGATCGGCTCCAGCATGCCCGTGTAGGTCGCCGGGTTGCTCCGTCGCGAGCCCTTGATCGCAGCCTGGTCGACTGCCACCACGCCGTCGCGTCCCGACACGGAGCCGCGGATCAGCGAGCTCTTGCCGGAGCCGGCGACCCCGGTGATGACGACCAGCACCCCGAGCGGGATGTCGACGTCGACGTCGCGCAGGTTGTTCGTGCTGGCGCCGCGCACCTCCAGCACCCCCGACGGCGTCCGCACCGACGGCTTCAGGGACGCCCGGTCGTCCAGGTGCCGCCCGGTGAGCGTGTCGCTGGCCCGCAGTCCGTCGACGGTGCCCTCGAACACCACCTCGCCACCGGCTGCGCCCGCACCGGGGCCGAGATCGATGACGTGGTCGGCGATGTCGATCGTCTCCGGCTTGTGCTCGACGACCAGCACCGTGTTGCCCTTGTCGCGCAGTTGCAGCAGCAGGTCGTTCATCCGCTGGATGTCGTGCGGGTGCAGGCCGACCGTCGGCTCGTCGAACACGTAGGTCACGTCGGTCAGGGAAGACCCGAGCTGGCGGATCATCTTGACGCGCTGGGACTCCCCGCCTGACAGCGTGCCCGACGGCCGCTCGAGGCTGAGGTAGCCGAGCCCGATCTCCACGAACGAGTCGAGGTTCTCCCCCAGTGAGTCCAGCAGCGGCGCCACCGACGGGTCGTCCAGGCCCCGTACCCATCCGGCGAGGTCACTGATCTGCATCGCGCACGCGCCGGCGA
>JBBSVL010000239.1:0-4871 GCA_038233595.1 Propionibacteriales bacterium
CCCCGAGCACCGCGAGGAGGGTGGCACCCCGGCGATCATCGAGGCGGTTCGCGCCGGACTCGTGTTCCAGCTCAAGCAGGCCGTGGGCGTGCCGACGATCCGGGCGGCAGAGGAACGCTTCCTCGAGCGTGCGCTGGAAGCCTGGTCCGCCGAGCCCGCGATCGAGGTGCTCGGCAACCTCGGCGCCGAGCGGCTATCCATCGTCTCGTTCGTCGTTCGTGCGCCCTCCGGCAACTACCTGCACCACAACTTCGTGGTCGCTCTGCTCAACGACCTGTTCGGCATCCAGTCCCGCGGCGGCTGCTCCTGCGCCGGGCCGTACGGCCACCGGCTGCTCGGCATCGACCTCGACCGCAGCCACGAGTTCGAGCGTGAGATCACCGGCGGTTGCGAGGGCATCAAGCCCGGCTGGGTGCGGGTGAACTTCAACTACTTCCTCTCCGACACCGTCGCCGACTACGTGGTCGAGGCGGTCCGGCTGGTGGCCCGCGACGGCTGGCGACTGCTGGCCGACTACCGGTTCGACGTGGCCAAGGGCATCTGGATCCACCGCAACGGCCTGGTCGAGCCGCCGCTGCGGATGCACGACGTGACGTACGACGACCAGGGCATGCACGCTCCGACGTCGCAGCTCTCGGGCGGCGAGGAGCTGCTCGCCCAGCACCTGCGTGACGCAGCGGCCGTGCTCGCGACCGCACCCGAGCCGGACCTCACGGCGCCGACCGGTGTGACGGCGGACTTCGAGACGCTGCGCTGGTTCGACCTGCCCGCGAGCGCCCTGGCCCCGTAGCGCTCGGCGCGGAACTTCGCGGCTTTTGCGGCTTTTGCGATTACGCGGTGGGCCGCGCTCCCGCCACCTACGCTGCTCGGGTGTCACGCGACGAGGGAGAAGCAACCGAGTCGAGCCCACGCCTGCGCGGAGTGCTCACCGTCGCGGTGACGCTGGTGATCGTGCTGGCCGAGTTCGGTTTCCTCACCGCGGTGTACCACTCCGGCGACGGCGCCGACCGGCAGCAGGCGGCCTACATGCGGGTCCACGGGATCCTGGAGACCTGGCAGCCCGGCGACGACACCGCGCCGCTGCGTACGGCGGCGGCCGCGCTGGCCGACACCGGGGCGGCCGGCTCCACCCGGCTGGAGGGGCTGGCCCGGTCCTGGGCCGGCACCAAGGACCCTGCCGGCCTGGCCCGGATCCGCGCAGCCGCGGACACGATCGGAACCCGAGTCGCGGAGAGCCAGAGCTGGGCCACCCTGCGCGCGGCCCTGATCCACGCGACCCTCCTGTTGCTGGTCTCGGTGGGCTGGTTCGTCTGGTTCCGCAAGCTGGTGGCCCGGCATCGCGAGCTGGAGCACACCCTGACCGAGGCCCAGGTCGCGGTTGCGGGCGAGCGCCGGCTGACCGCGCTGGTCCAGAACAGCGCCGACATGGTGGCCGTCCTGGAACCTGACTCGACCGTGGCGTTCGTGAGCCCCGCCTCGTTCGCCGTCCTCGGCCGCGCGCCGGAGGAGATGTCCGGGCGCAGGCTGGTGGACCTGCTCGCCGCGGAGAGCATCCCCACGTTCATCGGTCAGCTCGCGGGGTCGCGTGCAGGCGACCAGCCGGTGAAGCTGCGGACCGAGCACGCCGACGGCCGACAGCTGGTCGTCGAAGGCACCTTGACCAACCTCGTCGCCGACGCTGCCGTCAGCGGCTGGGTGCTCACGGTCCGCGATGTCACCGACCAGCTCGCCCTCCAGGAGGAGCTGAGCCACCAGGCACTGCACGACTCACTGACCGGCCTTGCCAACCGCCGGCTCTTCGGCGACCGTCTCACGCACGCGCTGCGTCAGCGTGGGGGCCAAGCGGACCCGGTGTCTGTGCTCTTCCTGGACCTCGATGACTTCAAGAACGTCAACGACACCCTCGGTCACGGCACCGGCGACCAGCTGCTGGTCGCGGTGGCCGGTCAGATCCTCGACACCATCCGGCAAGGCGACACCGCGGCCCGGCTCGGCGGCGACGAGTTCGCAGTCCTGATGGAGGACGCCGACCTCGCGACCGCCCACGCGGTGGCCCAACGGCTGGTCGACCGGCTCGCCGTCCCGGTCTCGGTCGCGGGTGGCCAGCACTCGGTGCGGGCCAGCATCGGGCTCGTGGAGGCACAGCCCGGCGTGACCACAGGCGAGGAGGCGCTCCGCAACGCCGACGTCGCGATGTACTGGGCCAAGGATCGCGGCAAGGGCACGGTCGCGGTCTACGAGGCCGGCCTGCATGCCGCCGCGATGGAAAGACTCACCCTGCGCAGCGAGCTCCAGCAGGCGATCCGCACGGACCAGCTGGTGCTCCACTACCAGCCGACCGTTGACCTGAACACCGAGCAGATCACCGGTTTCGAGGCGCTGGTGCGGTGGCGGCACCCCACCCGGGGAATGATCCCTCCCGCCGACTTCATCCCGCTCGCGGAGCAGAGTGGACTGATCGTTCCCCTCGGCCGCTGGGTGCTCAGCGAGGCCTGCCGGGCCGGCGCGGAACTTCAGCGCGGCGACCACGCACCGTCCATTGCGGTCAACGTGGCAGCGACGCAGCTGGCCACACCCGGCTTCGTCGACGAGGTGCTGGAGGTGCTCGCCTCCGCTCGACTCTCGCCAGATCGGCTGGTTCTGGAGATCACCGAGAGCATGCTGGTCCACGACATGAGCGACATCGTGGCCTCGTTGACCAGGCTGCGCGGTCACGGTGTCCGGGTCGCCATCGACGACTTCGGCACCGGCTACAGCTCGCTGGCCTACCTCGCCGAGCTGCCGGTGGACATCTTGAAGGTGGACAAGTCGTTCGTGGACCACGTGTGCACCACGGACGACGCCGGGTCACTGGTCCACGCGATCATCGCGATGAGCTGCAGTCTGCGGCTGACCACGGTTGCGGAGGGCGTCGAGCAGCTGGACCAGGCCGAGTGGCTGCAACAGGCCAGGTGCTCGGTGGGACAGGGCTACCTGTGGTCGCGACCGGTGGACTTCACCACTGCGAACGCACTGCTCACCAACGGCGTACGCGCCAACCCGGTCCAGCCGGCACCGGAGACACAAGTGGCCCGAGAGGACACAGCCCCGCCGGTGTCGTACGACGGGCCGGAAGAGCTGCTGGTCTCGACCTGACCGCGGTCACTCGCTCCAGCAGGCGATCACCGCGGAAGCGACGGAGAACGCCGCCTCTTGACGCGAGAACCCGCTGGGCAGGGCCGAAGCAGGCAGCGCACTGGCGTCCACCCGCAACGTCTTGCCGTCCTTGAGGAACACGACGTTCCCGCTCGACGTCTCGAAGGACGGGAAGCCGAAGCTCCCCATTCCCCTGATCTTCTTGGCGCCCGGCACCCGCTGCTGAAGGGCATCGAAGTACGTGCGCCCCTTCGCCTTGTCCAGCGAGTCCTGCACCGACAGTGCCAGGTTGGCCCCCTGCAGCCGATAGGTGCAGGAGTAGACCCGGTCGGACTTCGACCAGCTGGGCTTCGCGGCCGGCATGCTGCTCAACGCGAAGCTGCGTCGTACGGCGTCCCGGATGTCGGCGCTGCAGATCATCTTGGCGGGGGCCGACGGCCGAGCGGCGGAGCCCATGTCCATGCTGCTCATGTCCATCTTCTTGGTGGCCTCGGTGGTCTTGGTGCTCGCCGACGCGTTCCCGGCGCCTGGCTGGGCCTCGCTGGTCTTCGCCGACCCGCACCCGGAGGCGAGCAGGCCCACGGTGGCAACCGTGGCGAGCAGCACTCGTGACCGCATCACAGACTTCGTCCCGTCGAGTTTCTCATGAACGAGGTTCGGTGCGTCGAGCGTTTCGGCTTGGACCAAGGAAGACCGAGCTCTCCGACCCATCCGTTGCCCCGACCGTGTCGAAGACCATCTGACAGAACGGTCAGGGCACGACTGCAAACACGCGAGCCGGGTGCTGACGTTTGACTACTCCGTTAGGAATTCTCCAATGCGCAAGAGTCTACGTTTCCTCGTTCCCCTCGCCGCGGCGAGCATTCCGCTCGCCTTCATGGCATCCCCGGCGTCTGCAGCCGGTGGAGACTCATACACGGCCAACCTGGCCTCGCTGAACCACTCCGGTGGATCCGGCATGGTGACGCTCAGCCTGAACGGCGACACGGCCACCATCCACGAGACCTTCTCCGGTCTCGCCGCCACCTTCATGGGTGGTGCCTACCCCCACGTGCAGCACATCCACATCAGCGGCCAGGGCACCTGCCCGACGCCGTCGGCGGACAAGAACGGTGACGGCATCGTCGACACCGTCGAGGGCCAGCCGGCCTACGGTCCCATCGGCACCACGCTGTCCACCAAGGGTGACACCAGCGCGAAGGCCGGCACGGACATCAAGATCGCCCCAGGTGGTGGCAGCACCACCTACAACCGGACGATCAAGCTGGACTCGGCCACTCTCAACTCGGTCAAGTCGGGCAAGGGCGTGGTCGTGGTGCACGGGCTCGACCCGGCCACGCTGAGCAAGAAGGCCCAGGGCGAGAAGAGCAACCTGGTTCCCAGCCTCCCGCTGGCAGCCACCTCGCCGGCGCTCTGCGGCACGCTCACCTCGATGCCGAGCGGTGGCGTTGCCACGGGTACCGGCTCGACGTCTGGTGTTGAGGACCAGGGTCTGCTCGCACTCGGCGGTGGCCTGCTCCTCGTGGGTGCCGGTGCCGGTGCAGTCGCCACGCGTCGTCGCAAGACCGCTGGGATCTGACAACCAGCCATGTCTCATCCTCCAGCCATGAGCGGCCGTCGCAGCAGGCTCATCCTGCTTGCCGTGATCGCCGCCGTGGCTGGGCTGATCCTGGTCGTGGTGGCTGTGCGGGCACAGAAGAGTGCTCCACAGCCGCCGCGGTCGGTCGGCAGCATCA
>JBBSVL010000240.1:0-4869 GCA_038233595.1 Propionibacteriales bacterium
ACGAGGAGGAGACCACCGACGTCCTCGGCGCGCCGTACACCGCACGCACCCTGCGGTTGCACGACGACGACGAGGGCGAGGTGGTCGCCACCCTCGTCACCAGGCGAGCCGAGAAGAATGCCGCAGCAGGACCCTGCAGCCCTCGAGCCGTGCTGCACGTGCACGGCTTTGCCGACTACTTCTTCCAGACCGTCGCGGCCGAGTGGTGGGTCGCGCGGGGCTACGACTTCTACGCCCTCGACCTGCGCAAGTACGGCCGCTCCTGGTTGGACCATCAGACCCCGACGTACGTCGCCGACCTGACGACGTACTACGAGGAGCTGGACGCCGCTCACGCGATCGTCGCGGCCGACCACGACAAGATCGTGATGAGCGGGCACTCCACCGGTGGTCTGACGGTGCCCTTGTGGCTCAACGACAACCGCCCTGCCAAGGTCGCCGGTGTGGTGCTCAACTCCCCGTGGCTCGAGCTGGCCGGCAGTCTGTTCCAGCGCACGGTCGGCACCCAGCTCATCGACCGCCTGGGTGCCCTCCGGCCGATGCGGGCGCTCCCGCGCGACGTCAGCGGGGGCTACGCGCGCAGCCTGCACCGCGACCACGAGGGTGAGTGGGACTTCGACCTGAGGTGGAAGCCGCTGGAGAGCTTCACCGTCTACTTCGGCTGGCTGCGCGCCGTACGACGTGCCCATGCGCGGCTGCATCGTGGCATCGAGGTCGGGGTGCCTGCGTTGGTACTCAGCTCGGCGCGCAGCGGCGGGGAGCCGGGCACGGCTGCGGACACCACCTCGAGCGACGTCGTGCTCGACGTGGAGCAGATCCGGCACTGGGCGCCTTACCTCGGCAGGCACGTGACCATCGCCCAGGTGGAAGGCGCGATGCACGACGTGACACTCTCGCGCCAACCGGCCCGCGATGCGGTCTTCGACGAGCTCGGGCGCTGGCTCGACGCCTACGTGGACCGCTGAGCTGTGCAAAAGAGCTCGCCGGCGGGTGAGGACGCCGTCTAGCGTCCTGGCATGACTCTCTCCCTGGATCGTTGCCTCGAAGCAGTCGCAAACCACAGCCACGGCCTCGCCGAAGCCGCTCGTGACAACCTCGACGCGCGCGTGGAGCACTGTCCCGGGTGGAGTGTGGCCGACCTGGTCTCACACGTCACCGAGGTGCACTGGTTCTGGCGCACCATCGCCGGCGAGCGGCTCGACGCTCCACCCGACGAGTCGCGCCGACCGGTCCGTGCCCCCGACGAGGAGCTGGTGGACGCCTTCCTCGCGGGAGCCGAAGCACTCGTCGAGACGTTGCGTACGACAGACCAGGGGCGCCGTGCTGGACCTGGTACCCGCCTCAGCAGGACGTTGCGTTCGTCACCCGGCACCAGGTCCAGGAGGCCGCGGTCCATCACTGGGACGCCGCCAACGCCGCGGGGATCGACCAGTCGATCGACCAGGACGTGGCCGCGGACGCCGTCGAGGAGTTCCTGACCTGCTCGTTGGCCGACGCAGACGACGCCAAGCGGTCCGACATCGCCCTCGAGGGTGCGCTGGGGCTGTACGCAACAGACCTGGACCTGACCTGGACGGTCACCCAGGCCGGGCCTGACGCGGCGCTGCTCTGGGCCGCCGCGGCCGGAGCCGACGGGGCGACGGTGTCCGGCCCCGCGTCGGACCTGCTCCTCTGGATCTACGGCCGCGTGGACCAGGTGGTCGGCGACGCGGAGCTCGTGGCCCGGTTCCGCAGCCTCAGCAGCAGCGACTGAGTCAGCTCACTTCCGCAGCAGGGCGACGATCGCCACGACGCCGACCACGACGATCAAGGCACGCAGCACGACCGGCGGCAGCCGGCGACCCACAGTGGCCCCGATCTGGCCGCCGATCACCGAGCCGATCGCGATCAGGCCCACGGCGCGCCAGTCGATGTGAGGGGCCACGAACAGGAAGATCACAGCCGCTATGCCGTTGACCAGCAGGGCCAGCACATTCTTGGTGGCGTTGTGACGTTGCAGCGTGTCGGCGACCCCGATCCCCAGGATGGCCACCAGCAAGACGCCCTGCGCTGCCCCGAAGTACCCGCCGTACACCCCGGTGGCCAGGACGGCGGGCCACACCCACCAGACGCCATGCTCGGGCAGTCCGCCGCGTGCGTCCGCGCGCGCCAGCACCCGCCGGGAGATCGCAGGGCCGACGACGACCAGCAGGCAGCCCAGAGCGATCAGCACCGGGACGATCGTGCCGAAGGCCGCTGACGGGAGCGTGAGCAGCAGGACGGCACCGATGACACCGCCGATGAGGGAGGCGGTACCGAGCCGGACCAGTCGTGACCGCTGGCCGGCCAGTTCGGCACGGTAGCCGATTGCCCCGGACAGCGACCCGGGCGCCAGCCCCACCGTGTTGGAGACGTTGGCGGTGACCGGAGGCAGTCCGAAGGCGAGCAGAGTCGGGAAGGTGATCAGCGTCCCCGACCCGACGATGGTGTTGATGGTGCCCGCCGCGACCCCCGCCAGCAGGACCGCGGCGGCCTCCCAGACGCTGGAGATCACGGTCGGTCAGGACACCTCAGGCTTCGGGTGCGGGTGGATCCACAGGCGGGTCGGCCTTCGGCGGCGAGGGTGGTGCCGCCGGCCTGCCGCCACCGGCGGCCGCTGCGGACTCCTCCGCGGCCTGGATCGCCTGCTGCACGGCCTCGTGGGCGACGGACAATGAGGAGTCCGGGGTCGTCGAGGGGTTGATGGTGGGCGCCTCGACCCGGTTGCGCGGGCCGTCGGTCTTGGCCGGGATACCGGCGACCTCGTGGATCGAGGACCCCAGACCCTCCAGCGCCTTGGTGAACTCCGAGGGCAGGACCCACACCTTGTTGGCATCGCCCTTCGCGATCTCGGGCATCATCTGGAGGTACTGGTAGGCCAGCAGCGCCTGGTCGGGCTGGCCGTCGTGGATCGCCTGGAACACGGTCTGGATGGCCTGTCCCTCACCCTGCGCCTTGAGGATCGCGGCTTCCCGGTTGGCCTGGGCGCGAAGGATCAGCGCCTCCCGGTCACCTTCTGCGGACAGGATCGCGGACTGCTTGTTGCCCTCCGCGGTGAGGATCGAGGACTGTCGTTGCCCCTCGGCGGTCAGGATCACCGCACGCTTGTCACGGTCGGCCCGCATCTGCTTCTCCATCGAGTCCTTGATGGAGGCCGGCGGGTCGATCCCCTTGATCTCCACCCGGCCGACCCGGATCCCCCAGCGACCGGTGGCCTCGTCCAGGACGCCGGAGAGCCCCCGGTTGATGTCCTCGCGCGAGGTCAGCGTCTGCTCCAGAGTCATCCCGCCGACGATGTTGCGCAGTGTGGTCATGGTCAGCTGCTCGACGGCGGAGATGTAGTTGGCGATCTCGTAGGTCGCCGAGACCGGGTCAGTGACCTGGAAGTAGATAACGGTGTCGATGGACACCACGAGGTTGTCCTCGGTGATCACCGGCTGTGGCGGGAACGACACCACCTGCTCGCGCATGTCGATGACGTACCGGACCCTGTCCACGAACGGGGTCAGCACGTTCAGCCCCGGTGAGAGTGTGATGCGGTACTTGCCGAAGCGTTCGACGATGCCGGCACGGGCCTGCGGGACGATCCGGATCGTTCGGGACAGCAGGATCACCACGAAGATCACGATGACGATGGCGATGATGAGAGCAGTCATGCGGAGTTCCCCCTTCGGAAGACTCAGAGCAGTGTGTCAGGCGCGGCGGACATAAGCCGTGGCGCCCCGGATCTCGACGACCTCGGCGCGCTCACCGGGCTCGAGCTCGTCGAACTCGTCATAGGGCATGGCCGTCCACTCGTCCCCCCCGATCTTGACCCGACCGCTGACGCCCGGACCGAGCAGGGTGAGGACCTGCACCGGGCGCCCGACCAACGCTGCGGCACCGATCTGGAGGTCCGGGCCGGAGTGCAGCTTGCGCAGCAGGCTGGGGCGAAGCACGGTGAGCATGGCCGCCGCACTGCCCGCGGCCAGGATGAGCTGCAGTGCCACGGGCAGACCGATGAGCGCGGCGACCACACCGACGACGCAGCCGACGGCGAGCATCGCGAAGGTCAGGTCGAGACTGACCATCTCCACGCCACCGAGGAGCACCCCGGCGATCAGCCAGGACTCCCACAGGTGGTTACCGATCCAGTCCATGTTCGGAGCCTACCCGCGGGGCCCCGCCGCAACCTTGCAACAGCGAGTTCACAGCTTGTGACGACGTACGCCGCGCCGGGCGGCGTACCTGCCGTCGGAGTGGTTCTCCAGCACCAGCGGCATCGCGTAGGTCTCGGACAATGCGTCGGCCGTCATCACCTCGTCGATGGGGCCCTGTGCCACGACCTGGCCTCGGCGCAGCATCAGGGCATGGGTGAAGCCGGGCGGGATCTCCTCGACGTGGTGGGAGACCAGCACCGTGGCCGGCGACTGGTCGTCGTGGGCGAGGTTGGACAGCGTGGAGACCAGGTCCTCGCGACCGCCGAGGTCCAGGCCGGCCGCCGGTTCGTCGAGGATCAGCAGCTCGGGATCGGTCATCAGGGCGCGAGCGATCTGTACTCGTTTGCGCTCGCCCTCGCTGAGGGTCCCGAACGTGCGGTCGACGAGGTGGTCCGCGCCGACCTCGACCAGCAGCGTGGCAGCGCGCTCATGGTCAAGGTCGTCATAGTGCTCGCGCCAGCGCCCGATCACGGCGTACGACGCTGAGACCACGACGTCCCCGACCCTCTCCTCGCGCGGGATGCGGTCGGCGATCGCGGCGCTGGTGACCCCGATACGCGGCCGTAGGTCGAACACGTCGGTCGTGCCCAGCACCTCACCGAGGATGCCGGCAACCCCGTCGCTGGGATGGATCTGGGCGGAACACACCTGC
>JBBSVL010000241.1:0-4864 GCA_038233595.1 Propionibacteriales bacterium
CTGGAGAAGACCATCGGCGCCGTCCTGTTCCGGCGCGTCGGGCGGGGCGTCGTACCGACCACCGTCGCCGAGGCGTTGCGCCCGCACGCCGAGCGCACCCTCGCCGCCGCCGAGGAGGCCCGCCGTGCCGCGCAGAGCGTCACCGCGCTGGAAACAGGAACGATCCGGTTCGGGATGTTCGGTACGGCGCGGCTCTACGCGAGCGCCGGGCTCGTCGCCGACGTGCTGGAGCGCCACCCCGGGGTGCGGGTCGAGCTGGTCGGCCAGAACTCCAGCGACGTCCTGGAGGACCTGCGTCGTGGACGCCTGGAGGCTGCGATGATCGCGATGCCCCAGATCAGCAGCGAGGGCATGGAGATCACACCGGTGGCGCGTGACGAGCTGGTCTACATCAGCGCGGACCCCGAGCGGCTGACCGCTCCCGTCACCGCCGCCCGGCTGGCCCAGGCGTCGCTGGTGATGCCCGAGACGACCTGGCGCTCGGTGGACTCCACCCGGGTCGTGCTGCGCCGGCTGCTGCACGAAGGGGGCCACAACCCGCAGACCCGGATCGAGGTCGAGGACGTCGAGACCGCGGTCGAGCTGGTCGGGATGGGGCTGGCGGACTCCGTGATCACTCGCGGTGCCGCCACGCAGCTGCTGCCGCGACTGGCGCCGGAGGCGGGCTGGGTCTCGCTCCGGCCGCGCCAGTACGACACGATCGCGATCGTGCACCGTGCGGGCGCCACGCTCTCGCCGGCCGCACGGCTGATGATCGAGATCGCCACCCGACGGATCCACGAGCTCACCGAGCCGATCGCACCTTGAGTGAAGGTCGGACGGCTGTCAGACCGTGGCGCACGGTGCGGACTCAGGTCGTCGAGCGCGCCGGCGTCCGGGCGTAGGTCGCCTCGTCGTCGATGTCGGACTTGCTGTAGTCCTTCATCGCGGCGCAGGCGGCCAGGGTGATGATGGCCGAGACCAGCATGTAGCCGGCCACGGCATAGCCGGTGTTGAAGGTGTGGACCAGGTACACCGCGACGAGGGCAGCCGGGCCACCGGCGACCACCGAGGCGAGCTGGTAGCCCAGCCCCGCACCGCCGTACCGCAGCGAGGTGGGGAAGGACTCGGCGATCAGCGAGGCCTGCGGTCCGTACTGCATCGCGTGCGGGATCAGGCCCAGGCACAACGCCAGGAACACCACCCAACCGACGTTGCTGTCCAGCATCGCGAAGTAGACGAAGCCCCAGACGCCGGTGATCGCGGCGCCGGTCATGTAGATCTTCTTGCGGCCCACCGTGTCGGAGAGGTTGCCGAAGAAGGGCACCAGCACGAACTCGATCCCGGCCGCGACCAGGGTGCCGGCGAGGACGAAGCTCTTGGAGAAGCCATGGTCGGCGTTGGTCAGGTAGGACAGCACGAACGCCGTGACCACGTAGAACGGCATCTGCTCCGACATCCGGACCAGTGCGGAGAGCAGGATCTCCTTCGGGTGGCCCTTGATCACCTCGAGCACCGGGGTACGACGGATCTTCTTCTCCTTGATCGCCTTGGCGAACATCGGGGTCTCCAGGATCTGGAGCCGGATGTAGAGGCCGATGGCGACCAGGACCAGGCTGAACAGGAACGGGATCCGCCAGCCCCACGCCTCGAACTGCGCGTTGGTCGTCACGGACGTCATCAGGTACAGGAAGCCGGTGCCGAGGATCAGCCCGATCGCGACTCCGAGCTGTGGCCAGCTCCCCATCAGGCCACGTCTCTTCTGGTCGCCCCACTCCATCGACAACAGCACCGATCCGCTCCACTCGCCGCCCACGGCCACGCCCTGCAGCACCCGGAGCAGGATCAACAGGATCGGCGCGGCCGCGCCCCACGCGGAGGCACCGGGGAGAACCCCGATCAGGGTGCTGGAGACGCCCATCATGATCAGGGTGACGATCAGGGTGACCTTGCGTCCGATCCGGTCGCCGTAGTGTCCGAAGATCGCCGCGCCGATCGGTCGCGCTGCGAAGCCCACGAAGTAGGTCCCGAACGACTCCAGCTGGCCGATGTAGTTGGAGGACTCCGGGAAGAACACGTGCGGGAAGACCAGGGCCGCCGCCGTGCCATAGAGGAAGTAGTCGTACCACTCGATCGTGGTGCCGACCGTGCTCGCCAACGCCGCCTTGCGGACCTGGCGGCGATGCTCCGGCGTGTCGACTGCGGCTGTGGATTCAGCGGCGCTGCCCGGGTCGAGTGTCATTACGCTCCTCTTCTGCGTTCGATGTCGCAGGTGCGGAACTCCCGAGCCCGCCCCGGGAGTGACTCCCCTCACACATAGATACGCCCTACTGGCCAGTAGGGACAGGACCCGGGTCCGTCGCACGATCGAGCCGGGACACCCCGCGCGACGTCGTACCCCTCGGAATAGGCTGCCCACATGGTCGAACCCACGTCTGGAACCCACGACATGAAGCCGCGCTCGCGCGACGTGACCGACGGTCTGGAGAAGGCCGCCTCGCGCGGCATGCTGCGCGCCGTGGGGATGGGCGACGAGGACTGGGCCAAGCCGCAGATCGGGGTCGCCTCCAGCTGGAACGAGATCACCCCGTGCAACCTGTCGCTGGACCGGCTGGCGAAGGCGGTGAAGAACGGCGTGCACGCGGCGGGGGGCTACCCGCTTGAGTTCGGCACGATCTCGGTCTCCGACGGCATCTCGATGGGGCACGAGGGGATGCACTTCTCGCTGGTCTCGCGTGAGGTGATCGCCGACTCCGTGGAGACCGTGATGATGGCCGAGCGGCTCGACGGGTCGGTGCTGCTGGCCGGCTGCGACAAGTCGCTGCCAGGGATGCTGATGGCCGCCGCGCGACTCGACCTCGCCTCGGTCTTCCTGTACGCCGGGTCCACGATGCCCGGCCAGGTCGACGGCCACGACGTCACGATCATCGACGCCTTCGAGGCAATCGGCGCCTGCCTGGCGGGCCGGATGGAGCGCTCCGAGGTCGACCGGATCGAGCGCGCGATCTGTCCCGGTGAAGGAGCCTGCGGTGGGATGTACACCGCCAACACGATGGCCTCGGTCGGTGAGGCCCTCGGCATGTCCCTGCCCGGTTCGGCCGCGCCGCCGGCGGTCGACCGCCGCCGCGACGGTTTCGCGCACCGCTCCGGCGAGGCGGTCGTCGAGATGCTCCGGCAGGGGATCACCGCCCGGCAGATCCTGACCATGGAGGCCTTCGAGAACGCGATCACGGTGGCGATGGCGCTCGGAGGTTCCACCAACGTCGTGCTGCACCTGCTGGCGATCGCCCGCGAGGCGGAGGTGGATCTGAGCATCGACGACTTCAACCGGATCGGTGACAAGGTGCCGCACCTGGGCGACCTGAAGCCGTTCGGCAGGTACGTGATGAACGACGTGGACAAGGTGGGCGGCATCCCGATGGTGATGAAGGCGCTGCTCGATGCCGGGCTGATGCACGGCGACTGCCTGACCGTCACCGGGAGGACGATGGCCGAGAACCTCGTCGAGATCGCGCCCCCGGCCGTCGACGACGACGTGATCCGTAGCCTGTCCCGCCCGATCCACAAGACCGGCGGGCTGACCATCTTGAAGGGGACGCTGGCTCCCGAAGGCGCCGTGGTGAAGTCGGCCGGCTTCGACTCGGACGTCTTCGTCGGCTCTGCCCGCGTCTTTGACGGCGAACGCGCCGCGATGGACGCGCTCACTGCAGGCGGGATCACCGCCGGCGACGTCGTGGTGATCCGCTACGAGGGTCCCAAGGGCGGCCCGGGAATGCGCGAGATGCTCGCGATCACCGGTGCGATCAAGGGCGCCGGCCTCGGCAAGGACGTGCTGCTGCTCACCGACGGCCGCTTCTCAGGAGGTACGACGGGCCTGTGCGTGGGTCACGTCGCCCCGGAGGCGGCGGACGGTGGACCGATCGCGTTCGTCCGCGACGGCGATCGGGTCACCGTCGACATCGCCAACCGTCGGCTCGACGTCGAGGGCGCCGACTCCGAGGAGTGGGCGGCTCGCAGGCAGGGCTGGGCGCCGAACCCGCCCAAGTACACCCGCGGCGTGCTGGGCAAGTACGCCAAGGTGGTGCAGTCCGCAGCGCACGGTGCGGTCTGCGGCTGAACCGCCCTCAGGCGTTGGCGTCCTGCCGGGAGGACCGGGTCGTGGTGGCATGCACCCGAGCCACACCGACCAGCGCCAGGATGCCGGCGAGCGCCTCCCCAACGGCACTGAGTGCCTTCTGGGTCGACCAGATCGGCTCGTACATGGTCGGGATCGGACCGATCGCCGGCACGTTGACGTAGCGGTAGAGCACCACCGCGACAAGCGCGCTCAGCCCCACGACCGCCGCGACCACGAAGGCTGCCCGGCTCCCGCGGACCAGAACGTAGAGCGCGGTCAGCAGGGCGACGACGGCCTCGATCCGGAACATGTTTCCCTGACCGATGCCGCCCGGCTGGGCCAGCTGGTAGTTGGACGCCAGGCGCAGGTGGACGACCGCGTCGACAACGAGCCCGACGGCCACCAGCAGGCGCAGCACAAGTGCCAGCGGGTCACCGCGGAACGATGCCATGATCAGCTCACCTTCAAGGTGCCGTGCATGTTGGAGTGGTAGGTGCAGTGGAACTTGTAGGTCCCGGCCGACTTGGGTGCCGTGAACGTGGCCGACTTGCCGGGCGGGACGTTCACGTCGAACCCGCCGCTGCTGTCAGCGGTGACGGTGTGCGCCACGCTGTCACCATTCGTGACCGTGATCTTGGTGCCGGGCTTGACGCTCGACGCACCGGAGTACTTGAAGTCCTTGATCATGATCTTCGCGGAGGACGCGGTGCTGGCAGACGAGCCCGAGCTGGACGGCGACGCGGCCGACGACGAAGGGGCTGCCGACGA
>JBBSVL010000242.1:0-4837 GCA_038233595.1 Propionibacteriales bacterium
CTTGAGCCGGGCGGCGAGCGCCAGCACCTCGGCCTGCTCGTCGGGGTCGAGGTCGTCGTCGCGGAGGAAGTGCCTCATGCCGGGTCTCCGTAGGCCGCGCCGAGGATGCCTGGCCACGCGGCCAGGAACTCGTCGGCCTCGGCCTCGGTCAGCACCAGCGGGGGTGCCAGCCGGATCCGGTCGGGCGTGCACATGTTGATGATGAAGCCGGCCTCCTGGGCCGCGGCGACGACGTCGGCGGCCTTCTCGGCGTCGAGGGTGAGCCCGATCAGCAGCCCCTCGCCGCGGACCTCGGTGACGTGGTCGTGCACCAGACCGGCACGCAGGTGCTCGCCAACCGCCGTCACCTGGCCCAGCAGGCCGTCGTTCTCGATGGTGTCCAGCACCGCGAGCGCGGCCGCGGCAGCCACCGGGTTGCCGCCGAAGGTGGTGCCGTGGTTGCCGGGCTGGAGCAGCGTCGCGGCGTCGCCGAACGCCAGACAGGCGCCGATCGGGATGCCACCTGCTAGGCCCTTGGCAACGGTGACCAGGTCGGGACCGAGGCCGGGGACTGCGTCGGAGGCCAGCCAGCGTCCGGTCCGCCCGATGCCGGTCTGCACCTCGTCGAGCCAGAGCAGCGCACCGTGCTCGGCGGTGATCCGCCGGGCCTCGGCCAGGTACCCCGCCGGCGGGAGGTTGACCCCGGCCTCGCCCTGCATCGGCTCGAGGACCACGGCCGCGGTCTCGTCCGTGACGGCGTCTCGCAGCGCGTCGGCGTCGCCGTACGGCACGAAGGTGACGTCACCGGGCAACGGCTCGAACGGCTCGCGGTAGGCCGGTTTGGAGGTCAGCGCCAGGGCCCCCATCGTGCGCCCGTGGAAGGAGCCTTCCGTCGAGACGATGTGGGTGCGCCCGGTCTTGCGGGTGACCTTGAGGGCCGCCTCGTTGGCCTCGGCGCCGGAGTTGGTGAAGAACACCCTGCCCTGCTCGACCGCCGAGGGACGAGCCAGCTCCAGCAGCCGCTCGGCCAGGGACACCTGGGGCTCGGTGGCGAAGAAGTTCGAGACATGACCCAGGGTCTGCAGCTGGCGGGTGACCGCTTCGACCAACGCCGGGTGGGCGTGACCCAGGGAGTTCACCGCGATCCCGGCAAGCAGGTCGAGGTACTCCTTGCCGGTCTCGTCCCAGACGCGGGCACCCTGGCCCCGGGTGAGGACCAGCTTGGGTGGGCCGAAGGTGTTCATCACGGCGCCTGCGTAGCGGGCCTGGAGGTCACTCATTTCTTGTTCCTCCCCTTCAGGGCGGTGCGGATCTTGGTGGTGACGCCGGGCAGCACCTGGGTGCCGACGCCCTCGTCGGTGAAGATCTCCAGGAGCACGGCATGTGGTTCACGGCCGTCGACGACCGTGGCCCGCGGGACGCCCTCGGTGACCGCCTGCAGGCAGGCCTTCATCTTGGGCACCATGCCGGCGTCGAGGCTCGGCAGGATCTCCGCCAGCGCCTCGGGGCTGATCTCGCCGATCACGTCGTCGCTGTCCGGCCAGTCGCGGTAGAGCCCCTCGACGTCGGTGAGCACCAGCAGCTTCTCGGCCTTCAGTGCGACGGCAAGAGCGGCCGCGGCGGTGTCGGCGTTGACGTTGTGGATCTGGCCGTCCAGGTCGGGGGCCACGCTGGAGATCACCGGGATCCGGCCGGCCTCGACCAGGTCGAGGACGGCCTCGGGCCGGACCTTGTCGACCTCGCCCACGTTGCCGAGGTCGACCTCCTCACCGTCGACGATGGCGCCGGTACGACGGGCGGTGAACAGTCCGGCGTCCTCCCCGGACAGGCCGACTGCGATCGGTCCGTGCTGGTTGATCAGACCCACGAGCTCGCGCTGCACCTGGCCGACGAGGACCATCCGGACCACGTCCATCGCCTCGTCACTGGTCACCCGGAGTCCGCCGCGGAACTCGCTCTCGATGCCGAGCCGCGTGAGCATCGCGCTGATCTGCGGGCCACCGCCGTGCACGACGACGGGGTGGAACCCGGCGTACCGCATGAACACGACGTCCTCGGCAAACGCCTTCTTCAACGTGTCGTCGGACATCGCGTTGCCGCCGTACTTCACCACGACCACCTTGCCGTGGTAGGTCTCCAGCCATGGCAGAGCAGCCGCAAGCGTCGCGGCCTTGTCCGCCGCGGCCTGCCAGGCCCGGGCGGAGGCGTGTTGCTCGTCGGTCGGGGTGCTCATCGTGGTCCTAACTGGAGTAGGCGCTGTTCTCGTGCACGTAGGCGTGGGTCAGGTCGTTGGTCCACACTGTCGCCTCGTCGGCACCGGCCTTGAGGTCGATCGTGACGCTCACCCGGCGCCCGGTCAGGTCGACCGACGCCGGGTCCTCGGCCGGCGTCGACTTCCGGCAGACCCACACGTCGTTCATCGCGACGTCGAGGTCGGCCGGGTCGAACGCGGCGTTCGTCGTACCGATGCTGGCCAGCACCCGGCCCCAGTTGGGGTCGTTGCCGAAGACCGCGGCCTTGAACAGGCTGCTGCGCGCCACCGACCTGCCGACCTCGACCGCGTCGTCCTCGCTGGCGGCGTTGACGGTGGTGATCGCGATCTCGTGGTCGGCACCCTCGGCGTCGGCGAGCAGCTTCATCGCCAGGTCCGAGCATGCCCGGGTCACCGCAACGGTGAAGTCTTCGGCGCTCGGACGGATCCCCGACGCTCCGCTCGCGAGCAGGGTGACGGTGTCGTTGGTGGACGTGCAGCCGTCGGAGTCGAGCCGGTCGAAGGTGACCCGGGTCGCCGCGCGCAGTGCTGCGTCGCAGGTGGCGGCGTCGACGTCAGCGTCGGTGGTGAGCACCACCAGCATCGTCGCAAGAGCCGGGGCGAGCATCCCGGCACCCTTGGCCATCCCGCCGACGCTCCAACCGGCACCTTCGATGACGACCTGCTTGCTGACCGAGTCGGTGGTCATGATCGCGTGAGCGGCGGCGTCCCCCCCGTCGGTGTGGGCCGCGGCGAGTACGTCGTCGGCGCCGGACAGCAGGTTCTGCCGCGGGTTGGTCAGCCCGATCAGTCCCGTGGAGCACACCACCACGTCGATCGCGCCGATGCCGAGGCCGTCGGCGACCCGTTCGGCCACCGCGTGCGTGGTCTGGAACCCCTCGGCGCCGGTGTAGCAGTTGGCGCCGCCGGAGTTCAGGAACACCGCCCGCACCACACCGTCCTTGACCACCTCCTGGCTCCACAGCACCGGGTTGGCCTTGCAGCGGTTGGCGGTGAAGACGCTCGCGCTCGCTGCCGAGGGCCCGTCGTTGACGACCAGGGCGACGTCGGGGGCGCCGGTGGACTTCAGCCCGGCGGCGACGCCCGACGCCCGGAAGCCGGCGGGATGGGTGACACTCATTTGTGAGCCTTCCTTCCGGGCTTGACGGGTACGGCGGGGGCGACGGTGTGGCCCCGCCCGCGCCAGGCCTCGGCCGCCTGGTCCACCTCGGCCACCGGGACGAGCACCCAGTCGGTGTCGTAGGTCGAGATCGTGAAGATGCTGATGCCGGCCTCGGCCAGGGGCGCGAGCAGCGCCGAGAGCACACCGGTCAGTGCGAGGTCCAGCGGTCCCTCGACGGCGAACGCGCGGAACGGCCCGGCCTGCCTGGCCTTCTTGGGCACACTGCGCGAGGCGCAGACCAGGGACGTCTCGGTCGCGGTCGCTGTGATCGAGAACAGGGACGAGGACTCCGCCCACTCGGGTACCTCGGCGCCGGGTGGCAACCGGACCACCACGAGCGTCTCGGGGAACTGCTGCAGGGTGTAGGTCTCCTCGGCGTTCATGGGGCCAGCCCTACCGTGCTCAGGCCGGTGGTCTCGTCCAGCCCGAGTGCGAGGTTCATGCACTGGACTGCCGCTCCCCCGGTGCCCTTGGCGAGGTTGTCGACCGCACCGACCGCGACCAGCCGGCCGGCGTCCTCGTCGACGGCGACCTGCAGGTGCACCGCGTTGGAGCCGAGCACGGCCTTGGTCTGCGGCCACTGGCCTTCGGGAAGCAGGTGCACGAACGGCTCCGCGTCGTACGCCTTCTCATAGACCGCACGGGCCTGCCCGGCGTCGACGGTCGTAGGTGCGGAGCAGGTGGCCAGGATGCCGCGCGGCATCGGCACCAGCAGCGGGGTGAAGCTGACCCGGACCCGGTCGTCGGTGAGCCCGGAGAGGTTCTGCAGGATCTCGGGAGTGTGCCGGTGGGTGCCGCCGACGCCGTACGCACTGGCGTTGCCGATCACCTCTGAGCCGAGCAGATGCGGCTTGGCTGCCTTGCCCGCACCGCTGGTGCCGGAGGCGGCCACGACGACGAGGTCGGCAGCATCGACGATGCCGGCCGCGACGGCAGGCGCCAGCGACAGGGTGGACACGGTGGGGTAGCAGCCCGGGACGGCGATCCGCCTGGCCCCTTGCAGCAGCTCACGCTGCCCGGGCAGCTCGGGCAGGCCGTAGGGCCACGACCCTGCGTGGGGCGAGCCGTAGAACTTCTCCCACAGCGCCGGGTCGGTGAGCCGGAAGTCGGCACCACAGTCGATCACCACGATGTCGTCGTCGAGTTCAGCCACCACGGCACCGGACTGGCCGTGCGGCAGGGCGAGGAACACCACGTCGTGACCGGACAGCACGTCGGCGGTGGTCTCCTCGAGCACCCGGTCGGCCAGCGGCAGCAGGTGCGGTTGGAGGGTGCCGAGGGCCTGCCCGGCGTTGGAGCCGCCGGTCAGCGCACCGATGTCGACGCGCGGGTGCCCGAGCAGCAGCCTGAGCACCTCGCCGCCGGCGTACCCGCTGGCGCCGGCGACCGCGACGTGTATCCGTTCCAGAGTCATCTGCATGACC
>JBBSVL010000243.1:0-4813 GCA_038233595.1 Propionibacteriales bacterium
CCACCACCCGTCCAGAAGCCACGACCCAAGCCAGTCCCGACGCCCGCGCCCAAGCCGAAGCCGTCACCCGAACCGACGCCGACACCATCGCCGACGCCGCCCCCGAGCTCACCGGCCGGAGGCTGACCCGCGAGGGCCGAGTTGTCACCCGGTTCTCTGGCGGACTTCTGGCGGGCGGTGCAGGATCGAGGTGTCACCACACCACCCGGTGTGGTGAACCATCCACCAACACCGCCGCACAGCGTCGTGGAGAAGGAGGTCGGCCATGCGCCTGACCAGACCCGGCAAGGACATCGACATCGTCCTTGCGTACGTCGTCGGGGCTCTCGTCATTCTGGGAATCTTCTGGGTGATCGCCGCAATGATCCTGTAGCCGGTTCCAGCAGCCCCTGCTGAGCCACGGGGGAACGGTGACGACGTCGTGTCAGGCGCTCCGAGCAGGCTCGGCTGACTCCGGCGCCGGCCGACCGTGGGGGTAGATCATCAGCTTGCCGAAGGACACCGCAAGCCAGGCGATCACGAGACCCGCCGCGTCGTCGAGGGCGAAGTGCCAGCCGAGGTAGATCGTGGCCAGGATGGTGCCGAACAAGAACACGACCATCGCGATCGTCAGGCGGCGGAACCGGTAGTAGTGCGCCATCAGCAGGACCACAGTGGTGACCCCGACGTGCAGGCTGGCGAAGGCGGAGACCTGCTGGAAGGCGTCGGTGGCGTGCGGGTGGGCCAGGAAGTAGGCACGCTGCGCCATGTAGTGGGTCTGGGTGTCCTGGATCATCGTGTGCGGGAGCCCGGCGAAGTTCTGCGGAGCAGCGTGGAACGGCCCGAGCGAGGGGATCAGGTAGTAGGAGCCGACACCGAGGATCCAGATCCACATCGCCGAGGCGATGAAGACGTAGCCGTCCCTGATCCGCCGCGGGAACACCATCGAGGCAACGAAGGACACCGTGATGATCGTGGAGAACGACTCGTAGATCACCATCAGGACGTAGGCCGCGATGTGCTGGCCGAGCAGGTGATGCAGCAGTACTGCGGGGTCGTGGCCGAAGAACAACCACCGGTCCCAGCTCAGCAGCATCGTGTCCCGGACCTGGTTGAACGCGTCCCAGCTCTTCAGGTTGTGGTAGCAGAAGTAGACGATGTGGTAGGCCAGCAGACCGCCCAGCGCCAGCACCAGCCGTTGCCGCGTCCAGCGCTCACGCAGCGTTGCGATGGTCCTGCTGACGGTCCATCCCTTCCGGCCCGGGCGCAGACTTGCGTCGATCACGGAGAGCAGGGCGAACAGTCCGAGCGAGATCGCGATGCGAGACCTGAAGATCTCGCCGTGAACGTCGCGGAACGGAATGCTCACGTGGCTGGACCGAGCAAGGGCGACCAGCGCGAACACGACGACGACCACCCACACTCGCACCAGCCAGCCGTACCCTGAGAACTGGTCGGGCTCCGGGGACCGGGTCTGCGCGTCGTCGGTCCGCGGCGACTCAGGAGCGGAGCGTGGCAAAGACGTCACCCACCCTTGTCCCCGGCTCGCGCCCGTGCTCGATGAACCACTCGTGACCGAAGGCGAGACCGAACGCCGGGAGGGGAAGCCGAAGGAGACGGTCCAGCACTCGCACCTGACCATCGGCCCGCCGCTGGGAGCCGTGTGCGCTCATCCCCGCACGCTTCGCCGCCAGGTTGCCCGTGACCCGGACCCGATGGGTGATGTCGCGACGGTCACTGAACACCTGCCGGGTGCCCAGCGGGGCCGAGCCCAGCACGCGGTCGAAGAGACCCACCACGCGCAGCGCCACCCGGAACAGCGACGCGGACACGGTGGCCTCCAGAACGACGGGTGTCTCGGCCAGCTTGGCGGCGAGGCTGCCGACGCGATGCACCTGGACATGGTCGGGATGACCGTACCCGCCGTTGCGGTCGTAGATGGTCAGCACGTCGGCATGCTCCTCCAACAACAGCGCAGCCAGCCTGCGGGCGGCCGACGACACGTCGACGTGGGCGAAGGCCTCGACGTCCTTCGGATCGGGGTGGAGGCCGGAGTCGGCGTACCCCAGCGAGACCACCCGAGCACAGCCGAGAGCGGCAGCGGCTGCTTCGAGCTCGGCCATCCGGATGCCGCCCAGCTCGGCGCCGTGCCCGTCCTCGGAGCCGGCCAGGCCTCGCTCGCCGGACGTGGCGGTCACCAGGACCACGCGGTGTCCTTCGGCGGCAGCCTTGGCCAGGGTGCCACCGGTGAGCAGCGACTCGTCGTCGGGGTGGGCGTGGAAGGCGACGAGCGTGAAGCGCTGGGGAGACCGGAGCGTTGCGTCACTCTGGTGCCCCGACAGGGCGGTCATCCCTCCGTCACCGGATGCGCCGCCGACGCCAACCGCCGACGAGGCGCCGGGCTGACCAGGGCGTACGCCGCATCGTGCTGGTCCAGGGCGCTGGCCCAGGTCAGCGGCGAGGTGACCGTGCGGTTGTGCTCGGAGATCTCGTGCCGCAGGTCGGGGTCGAGCACCAGCTCGCGAAGTCGCTGCACCATCTCGGTGTCGGAGCTGCAGAGCATCCCCTCCACGCCGTTCCGGACGAACTCGGTCATCCCGCTCGCTGCGTGGCCCACGACGGGCAGGCCCACGCAGCGAGCCTCCAGCGCGGCAAGCCCGAACGACTCGAGGACGGCGGGAGCGACGTACACGTCGGACTCCGCGAGGATCTCGACGACCTCCTCCGGGTCGACGCGGCCCGTGATGGTCACGGCATCCTCCAGGCCGGTGCGCCGCAGGTGCCGCTCCAGGCGTGGGCGCAGCGGGCCGTCTCCCACAATGGTCAGCTCAGGGGAAACGTCTACCGAGCGGCTGATCGCCTCGAACATCCGCAGCAGCTGCAGCGGCCGCTTGCGGCGGGCCACGCGCATGGTGCTCACCAGTCGCACCGGCCGGTCGCTGCGGGCAGCAGGGGTCCGCAGGCGAGGGGCCACGTCCACGGCGTTGGGAAGGACACGCACCCGCGTTCCGCGAGGCAGGCGACGCTGGAGCTGGTCGGCAGCGGTCCTGCTCACGGCGGTCCACATGACCGGCGCACTGCGTAGCCCGGCGAGGCTCGCCGCCGTGGCCGGGATGGGGCCCATCCCGTTCCACAACGAGTGCACCGTGACCATGGTCGGAATGCCCCGGCGGGCGGCGCGACCGGCAAGAGGTGAGGAGAAGGTCGCCATGACCGACAGGTGGGCGTGGACCACGTCGAAGCCGCCCATGTCGAAGGCCCGGCCGCCGACCACCGAACCCGCCCGCCGTACCGTCACCGGACCCGCGTCGTCGCGGTGCCGGCCGTCGGCGTCCGGTGGGGTCGAGGTGAGCACCGTGACGTCGTCGCCGCGCTCGGCCTGGTGACTGGCCAGGGCCGCCACGTGGGTCTCGATACCGCCGAGGACCGGGGGGTAGTGGTCGGTGAGGTGCAGGATCCTCATCCGGCGACCTGCCCCTGGCGACGTGCCACGGGCAACTGCAGCCAGGCCCACCAGCCGAGCAGCGCGGCGCCCACCGGGATCTCCATGGCGATCAGGAAGACCCGGTAGAGCAGGACTCCGGCGACCACCTCGACGGGGTCGAGCCCGTTGGCCACCAGCCAGGCGATCGTGCCGACCTCGGCGATGCCGGTGCCGCCCGGGGTCAGCGGGATGAGAGTTCCGAGGCGCTCGATGGCAGCCGCCATCAGGACCACGGTCAAGGGGGCGACGAGCCCGACGGCTCGCAGGCTGAAGACGAGCAGGAGCACCTGGGCGGCGATGTAGCCGATGCTGCCGGGCAGCAGGCGCGACCACTGCAGCAGCACCAGGCTGCGGATCCGGGCCCCGGACCCGCGCAGGTAGGACCGCACGACCTCCTGCCAGCGGGCGGAGCCACGCGTCTTGCCGAGGGACGTGTGGGCGAAGAGAGCCTGGGTCGCGAGCGCGACCAGCAGGACTGCGACGCACGAGCCGACCATCACCCACACCGCGCCAGGCACGTGCACGGAGAAGGCGACAAGAGCAGCGACCCCGACCAGGGGCAGGAGCAGCTTGGTCAGCACGTCCAGCGCGTTGGTCAGCACGCAGAAGGACACGAAGGCGAGGTTGGAGTGCCCCCAGCGGCGTACCATCCGCCAGTTCAGCGCGGTCGCCACCGCACCCCCGAGGGGTAGGACGTTGGCCACGGCGCTCCCACTCAGGTTCAACAGCAGGCCGCGGCGCAGGCCGAGGCCTGGCATGGCCGCCGCGAGAACGGTCGAGTAGATGCACAGTCCGCCGAGCCAGATCGCGCTCAGGACGCCTAGGTGCCACAGCGTCACGCCCAGCAGAACGGTGACCACGTCTGTCCAGGCCACGCCGGCGACCCCGTGGGTCGCTATCCACCAACCGCCCAGGATCACCCCCAGAACCAGGCCGGTCTTCCAGGTGGCAGAGATGATTCGGGCCCGGGCGGGCCTACGGTTCGGCATGAGCCCGACCGCACCTTCACCCGTGGTCATGTCGGACCGTCCCATTCACGCTCGAGAATGCTGCACGCTCACCAGTACACCGTACCCAACCTGACTGCAACCTGACCTCCGCGCCGGTGCGTGTCCAGCGGGAGCCGGCCCTCGGCTACTCGTAGAGGTTCTGCAGCCGCACCTGGCCGCGTGCGGCTACCTTGCCGTCGGGGCCCGTCGTCTCGACCAGCCAGACCTGCTGGGAGCGACCGCGGTGCAGCGGCGTCGCGGTGGAGCTCAGCTCTCCCTCGGTGACGGCGCGGTAGAAGTCGGTGTTGTTGTTGACCCCGACGACCTTGCCGCGCTCACCGAGCCACACGGCCGCACCAAC
>JBBSVL010000244.1:0-4782 GCA_038233595.1 Propionibacteriales bacterium
AACGCAAACCTCATGTCACAGCCCTCACCGGCGAACCTCCCGGGGCAGGCCCAGGATCCGCTCGGCAACGATGTTGCGCTGGATCTCGTTGGTGCCCGCGTAGATGGGCCCCGAGAGCGAGAAGAGGTAGCCGTCCAGCCAGCGCGAGTCCGGGCCGTCGGCCAGCTCGGACGACGGACCGAGCAGGTCGAGTGCGGTCTCGTGCAGCGCGATGTCCAGCTCGGACCAGAACACCTTGTTCACCGACCCCTCAGCGCCGATGTTCCCACCGTTGACGAGCCGGGTGACCGTGCCCCAGGTGTAGAGCCGGTAGGCCTGCGCGGCGATCCAGGCGTCGACCACCCGGTCGCGCGCGTGGGGCTCCTCCGCGCCTCGCACGTGCCACAGGTCGAGCAGCCGGTCGGCGGCAGCGCAGAACCGGCCGGGGGAGCGCAGCGAGAGCCCGCGCTCGTTTCCCGCCGTACTCATCGCAACGCGCCAGCCGTCGCCGGGTGCGCCGAGCACGTCGGAGTCGGGCACGAAGACGTCGGCGAAGAACAGCTCCGCGAAGCCGGGCTCGCCGTCGAGCTGGGCGATCGGCCGGACGGTGACGCCGTCGGCGTCGAGCGGGAACAGGAAGTAGGTCAGGCCGTGGTGCCGCTCGGCCGACGGGTCGCTTCGGAAGAGCCCGAAGCCCCAGTCGGCGTAGGCCGCTCTCGAGGACCAGGCCTTCTGACCGTTCAGCACCCAGCCGCCGCGGTCGTCGTCCCGGGTGGCACTCGAGCGCAGCGACGCCAGGTCGCTGCCGGCCTCGGGCTCGGACCAGGCCTGCGCCCAGATCTGCTCCCCGGTCGCCATCGAGGGCAGGAACCGGTCCTGCTGCTCCGGGGTGCCGTGCTCGAAGAGGATCGGGGAGAGCAGGAAGATGCCGTTCTGGGTGACCCGCCCGGGCGCGCCGGCGCGGTAGTACTCCTCTTCGAAGAGCACCCACTCGACCAGGGAGGCCTCGCGGCCGCCGTACGACGTCGGCCAGGAGACCACCGACCAACGCCCAGCGGCCAGCTGGGCCTCCCACTGCTGGTGCGCCCGGAAGCCGGCCTCGGTGTCCATCGAGGGCAACGGGTGTGCCGGCACCTGCTCGGCCAGCCAGGTGCGGGCCTCGTCACGGAAAGCCAGCTCGGCTTCGGAGAGGTCGAGGTTCACGCGTCCTCCGGTGGTTGAGGAGGTTGCTCAGCGTCCGTCTCGAAACCCCGGGCAGGCTTGTTGCCGGCGGCCATCTTCTTCGCGTCCAGCCCACCGAGGGAGTCACCGGACGTCTCGGCGTTGTGCGCGTGTGCGAAGTGGTGCAGGCCGAACACCGAGTCCATCCCGGCGCGCATGCCCTGGGCGTCCTCGGCCTGGTTGACCGCCTTCTTGGTCAGGGCCAGGCCGAAGCGCGGCATCGCGGAGATCCGCTCGGCCATCGCCAGCACCGTCTCCTCGAGCTGGTCGACGGGCACCACCTGGTTGACCATGCCCAGGTCCAGTGCGCGCTGGGCGGAGAACCGGTCGCCGGTGAACAGGAACTCCTTGGCGGCGCGCGGGTTCATCACCCAGGGGTGCGCGAAGTACTCCACGCCGGGGATGCCCATCCGGACAACGGGATCGGAGAAGAACGCGTCGTCAGAGGCGACGATGAAGTCGCACGACCAGGCCAGCATCAGACCCCCGGCGATACAGGCGCCGTGCACCATCGCGATCACCGGCTTGGGCACCTCGCGCCATCGTCGGCACATCCCCAGATAGACCTCCGACTCGCGTGCGAACCGCTGGTCGCCGCCTTCCTTGTCGGTGTGGTCCCACCAGATCACCGCCCGGCGCTCGAACGTCTCGTCGACGTCGCGGCCGGGGGTGCCGATGTCGTGCCCGGCGCAGAAGTGCCTGCCGTTGCCCGACAGCACGATGACCTTGACCGTGTCGTCGTCCGTGGCGCGCTGGAAGGCCGCGTCCAGGGCGTAGGTCATCTGGGAGTTCTGCGCGTTGCGGTACTCCGGCCGGTTCAGCCGGATCCGGGCGACTGACCCGAGGACGAGATATTCCACGACCTGGGTCTCGACGTCGCTCGCTGGCGCTCGCTGCTCGACCACCGGGTGCTCCTCAGCCATTGTTGCTCCTCAGTTCTGTCTTGAGCACTTTGCCGGACAGGTTGCGGGGGAGCCCCCCGACCAGCTCCACCTGGCGCGGCACCTTGAAGTTGGCCAGCCGCTCGCGGGCGAACGCCACCACGTCGTCGGCCGTGAGCGAGGCACCGGTCGCCCGCACGACGTACGCCTTGCCAACCTCGCCCATCCGCTCGTCGGGCACCCCGACGACAGCGCAGTCGGCGACCTCCGCCATCCGGGCGAGCGTCTGCTCGACCTCGGCCGGGTAGACGTTGAACCCGCCGCAGATGTACATGTCCTTGAGCCGGTCGGTGATGGTCAGGTTGCCGGTCTCGTCGAGCCGGCCGACGTCACCGGTGCGCAGCCAGCCGTCGGCGTCGACTGCCTGAGCGGTGGCGTGTTCGTCATCGAGGTAGCCGAGCATCACGTAGTCGCCACGGAGCAGCAGCTCACCCTCGGTGCCCGGCGGCAGCGGCGCGTTGGAGTCGGGCCCGGCGATCCGCGTGTCCATCCCCGGGATCGCCCGCCCGCAGGTGCGCGCGACCAGCTCCGCATCGTCGCCCTGGCGACACATCGTGGCCACCACGGCCTCCGTCATCCCGAAAGCGGTGTAGACGTCGTCGATGTCGAGGCCATCGGGCCCGGCGCCGCCCATCTGCTCGATCAGCACGACGGGTACGACGGCCGCACCCGTGATCGCGAGCCGGAGTGAGGACAGGTCGTGCTCGCCACGACCCGGAGCCGTGAGCAGCGACTGATAGATCGTGGGCGCACCGGGCAGCAGCGTGATCCGGTGCTGCTCGACCAGCCGCATCGTGGCCTCGGCGTCGAACACGGCTACTGGGTAGAGCGTGGCGCCGGTCAACAGGCCCACCACGATGCCGATCTTGTAGCCGAAGGAGTGGAAGAACGGGTTGACCACGAGATACCGGTCGTCGACGTCGACCCCGCCGATGCCCGCCCAGGCCGCCGCGACACCAATGGTCTGCCGATGGGCGGACATGGCGCCCTTGGAGCGCCCGGTGGTGCCGGAGGTGAACAGGATGTCGGCGACGTCGTCGGGCGTCACCGAGTCGGCGCGGGCCTCGATCTCGCGCTCGGTCACGCGTGCGGCGTACGACGGGAGGTCGGCCCAGTCCACGACGAGACCTCCGCTGGTCTCGACGCGCTCGCGTGCGCTCGCTGCTCGACCAGCAAGGGGGATCCGCACGACCGTGGTCTCCGGCTCCAGACCCACCGCGAGCAGGTCCTGGACCTGCGATCGGCCCAGGAACCCGTCGGCGACCACGAGCAGCCGGGCCCGGGTGCGAGCGGCGACCTCGGCGGCTTCGTGCGCGGTGTAGCGGCTGTTGACCGGCACCAGCGTCGCTCCGGCGTAGGAGGCCGCGAGCCCGGCGACGACCCACTTCCAGGTGTTCGGTGCCCAGACGCAGACCCGGTCGCCGGGTCGTACGCCGAGTGCGGCATAGGCGCGAGCCGCCTCGACGACCCGTCGGTGCAGGTCGGCGAAGGTCAGGGTGCACTCACCGTCGACGACTGCCGGATGGTCCGGCCGTTCCCTGCCTGCGGCCCGAAGCGCCGCCGGCAGTGTCGCCGGTGTCTCCATCGGTCCTCCCAGGCACAGACAACCCAACAAGCGCACAACCAAACAAGTGCTTGGTAGGCTACCACCATGGACCTGGCCCACTCCGCTGCGGACGAGGAGTTCCGCGCGGAGGTGCGCGACTGGCTGGAGGCCAACCTGACCGGCGACTTCGCGGGCCTGCGCGGGCTGGGCGGCCCCGGACGCGAGCACGAGGCGCACGACGAGCGTCTCGCCTGGAACCGCCACCTCGCCGCCGCCGGCTGGACCTGCATCGGCTGGCCCACCGAGTACGGCGGACGCGCGCTGCCGTTGTTCCAGCAGGTGATCTTCCACGAGGAGTACGCCCGCTCCGACGCGCCGGCGTCGGTCAACCACCTCGGCGAGGAGCTGCTCGGGCCCACCCTCATCGCGTTCGGCAGCGAGGCCCAGAAGCAGCGCTTCCTGCCCAAGATCGTGGCCGTCGAGGAGCTCTGGTGCCAGGGCTACTCAGAGCCCGGCGCCGGTTCCGACCTGGCCGCTGTCTCCACGAAGGCGCGCCTGGACGCTGACGGCTGGGTGGTCGACGGCCAGAAGGTGTGGACCTCGCTCGCGCACCGTTCGCAGTGGTGCTTCGTGCTGGCCCGCACCGAGCCGGGGTCGCTGCGTCACCACGGCCTGTCCTACCTGCTGGTGCCGATGGACCAGCCCGGCGTCGAGGTGCGGCCGATCGTGCAGCTGACCGGCACCTCCGAGTTCAACGAGGTGTTCTTCAGCGGCGCCCGCACCGAGGTCGACCTGGTCGTCGGCGAGCCCGGCGACGGCTGGACGGTTGCGATGGGCACGCTGGGCTTCGAGCGAGGCGTCTCGACCATCGGCCAGCAGGTCGGCTACGCCCGCGAGCTCGCCCGGCTGGTCGAGGTCGCCAAGGGCAACGGCGCCTGGGACGACCCGGTGCTCCGCGACCGGCTGGCCCGTGCGGCCGTTGAGCTGGAGGTGATCCGGCTGCACGCGCTGCGCACCCTGTCCGAGACCTCAGAGCAGACCAGGTCGTCGGGTCAGGCCTCGGTCAGCAAGCTGCTGTGGGCCACCTGGCACCGC
>JBBSVL010000245.1:0-4775 GCA_038233595.1 Propionibacteriales bacterium
CGGCCCTGTTCCAGATGCGCTTCTACGCGTTGGTGATCTGGCGCACCCACGGCGTCGTACCCGCGCTGCTGCGGCTGATCTACCTCGGCGACGGCCAGCTGATCAGCTACGCGCCCGACGAGGCCGACCTGCTGGCCACCGAGCGGCTGCTCGTCGCGCTCTGGGAGGCGATCCGGCTGGCTCGCGAGACCGGCGACTGGCAGCCCAGCCCCGGCCGTGGCTGCACCTGGTGCGCCCACCAGGCGCTCTGCCCGGCCTGGGGCGGCACACCACCGCCGCTGCCCGTGCCCGAGCTCGGCTGAGGCAGTCGACCTGCCGGCTCGGTCGCGTGCGTGCGCTGGGAGATCCGCCTTGCGATCCATCCGGGCTGCAGGTCCCGCTAGCCACTGGCTGTCTCGGTCCGCAGCGAGCCGAGGTCCTCGACGCTGAGCCCGACCAGCGAGTCACGGAACACGCGTCCGCCGCCGGGGAGCACCGGTACATGGTTCGGTACCACCAGCACGGCGCAGCCGGCCGCTCCGGCCGAACGCGCGCCGGTGTTGGAGTCCTCGATCGCCAGGCAGTGCTCCGGCAGCAGGCGCAGCATCGAGGCAGCCTTGAGATAGGGCTCTGGGTGCGGCTTGCCCCTTGTGACTGCGTCGCCGGTGACCACGGCCGCGAAGGTGTCGGCTGGAAGGGCCGCCAGCATCGGCGCCACGAACCGTCGGTAGGACATCGTGACCAGTGCACACGTCACTTCGGCACTGCGGAGAGCAGCCAGCAGCTCGAAGGCACCCTCGCGCCACGGCACCAGGTCGCCCATCCGTCGCTCGACCCGGTCGAGAAGCTCCTCCACGATCTCCGAGGGTTCCAGAGCTATCCCGGAGTGCTCCCGGATGTAGCGCCCCGAGTCGAGCAGGTCGCTGCCGACCAGGTGCAGCGCGTGCTCGTGGCTCCAGGTGCCGCCGTGGGCACCGATCAGGTCGTACTCCGCCTCGATCCAGTACGGCTCGGTGTCGACCAGGGTGCCGTCCATGTCCCACAGCACCGCCGCAGGCCAGTTGGTCTCGACGCGCTCGCTGGCGCTCGCTGCTCGACCAGCGGAGGAGGCATCAGTCATCAGGCTGGTAGCCGAGGTTGGCCGACAACCAGCGCTCCGCCTCGGGCAGCGCCCAGCCCTTGCGCTCGGCGTAGTCGACGACCTGGTCGCGACCCACGCGACCGACCACGAAGTACTGCGACTGCGGATGGGAGTAGTACCAGCCGCTGACGGCTGCTCCGGGCCACATCGCCATCGAGTCGGTGAGCTCGATGCCGGCGTTGGCCTCGACATCAAGCAGCTCCCAGAGCGTCTGCTTCTCGGTGTGCTCCGGGCACGCCGGGTAGCCCGGTGCGGGCCGGACGCCGACGTACTTCTCACCGATCAGGTCCGCGTTCTCGAGGGTCTCGTCTACCGCGAAGCCCCAGAACTCTTGTCGCACCCGCTGGTGCATCCGCTCCGCGAAGGCCTCGGCCAACCGGTCAGCCAGCGACTCGAGGAGGATCGCCGAGTAGTCGTCGAGGTCCTCCTTGAACGCCATGATCCGGTCCTGGCTGCCCAGGCCGGCCGTCACCGCGAAGGCGCCGACATGGTCGGCCAGGCCGGTGTCCTTGGGCGCCACGAAATCGCCCAGCGAACGACTGGGTACGCCGGCGCGGTGCTCGCCCTGCTGGCGCAGGTTCCGAAGAATGCAGCGTACGGCGTCCCGCTTCTCGTCGGTGTAGACCTCGATGTCATCTCCCACGGCGTTGGCGGGGAAGAGCCCGATCACGCCGTTTGCGGTCAGCCACTTCTCTGCGACCACCTTGTCGAGCATCTCCTGCCCGTCGTCGAAGAGCTTGCGTGCGGTCTCGCCGGTGGCCGGGTTGTTCAGGATGTCGGGGAACTTGCCCTTCATCTCCCAGGCGTTGAAGAACGGCTGCCAGTCGATGTACTCACGGAGCTCGGCGAGGTCGTAGTCCTCGAAGACCTGGACTCCCGGCGTCACCGGCGCGGGTGGCTGGTATCCCTCCCAGTCGACCGGCGTGCGGTTGGCCCGCGCCTTCTCCAGGGAGAGCAGCGGCCGGTCGTTCTTCGCGGCGTGCCGCTTGCGCAGCGAGTCGTAGTCGGCTTCGACCTCCGCAAGCAGGGCGTCTCGGCGGACCGGTGAGAGGAGCGTCGCCGCTACCGGGACCGAGCGGGAGGCGTCCTTCACCCAGATGACCGGGTTCTTGTAGCGCGGGTCCACCTTGACCGCAGTGTGTGCGCGCGAGGTGGTGGCGCCACCGATCAGCAGCGGGATCGTGAATCCCTGCCGCTCCATCTCCGAGGCGAAGTGGACCATCTCGTCCAGTGACGGCGTGATCAGGCCGGACAGCCCGATCAGGTCTGCGTCGACCTCCTTGGCCTTGTCCAGGATCTTCTGGGCGGGGACCATCACGCCGAGGTCGATCACCTCGTAGTTGTTGCACTGGAGAACGACGCCGACGATGTTCTTGCCGATGTCGTGCACGTCGCCCTTGACCGTCGCCATCACGATCGTGCCGTTGTTCCGGGAGGTGTCGCCCGGCTTCTTCTCAGCCTCGATGAACGGGATCAGGTGAGCCACGGCCTTCTTCATCACCCGCGCCGACTTCACCACCTGGGGCAGGAACATCTTCCCGGAGCCGAACAGGTCGCCGACGACGTTCATGCCGTCCATCAGCGGCCCCTCGATCACCTCGATCGGCGCGCCATCACGTGCGGAGATCTCCAGCCGGAGCTCCTCGGTGTCCTCCACGATGTTGGCGTCCAGCCCCTTCACCAAGGAGTGGGTGATCCGCTCGCCGAGTGGCAGCGAGCGCCACTCCAGCTCGGCCTTCTCGGTTCGTTCGTCGGTGGCGTTGTAGGTCTCGGCGATCTCCAGCAGCCGCTCGGCAGCGTCCTGGCGCCGGTTGAGGACGACGTCCTCGATGCGCTCACGCAGCTCCGGCTCGATGTCGTCGTAGACGCCCAGCGCTCCGGCGTTGACGATGCCCATGTCGAGACCGGCCCCGATGGCGTGGAACAGGAAGACCGCGTGGATCGCCTCACGCACCGGGTTGTTCCCCCGGA
This sequence comes from Propionibacteriales bacterium, assembly GCA_038233595.1. Classification (GTDB taxonomy): domain Bacteria; phylum Actinomycetota; class Actinomycetes; order Propionibacteriales; family Nocardioidaceae; genus Marmoricola. The sequence goes on from JBBSVL010000245.1 coordinate 3,092, forward strand.
AGGAGAACGACGCGTTGGAGATGCCGCCGGACACCAGCGCGCCGGGCAGGTTCTGCTTGATCCAGCGGGTCGCCTCGATGAAGTCCAGGCCGTAGCCGGCGTGCTCCTCGATGCCCGTAGCGAGCGCGAAGCAGTTCGGGTCGAAGATGATGTCCTCGGTCGGGAAGCCGACCTCGTCCACGAGGATCCGGTAGGCGCGTTCGCAGATCTCCTTGCGGCGCTCGAGGTTGTCGGCCTGACCATCCTCGTCGAACGCCATCACGACCACGGCGGTGCCGTACTTGCGGCACAGCCGGGCCTGCGCCACGAACTTCTCGACGCCCTCCTTCATGGAGATGGAGTTGACGATCGACTTGCCCTGCACGCACTTCAACCCGGCCTCGATGACCTCCCACTTGGAGCTGTCGATCATCACCGGCACCCTGCTGATGTCGGGTTCGGAGGCGATCAGCTTGACGAAGCGGTCCATCGCGGCGACGCCGTCGATCATTCCTTCGTCCATGTTGATGTCGATCACCTGCGCGCCGTTCTCGACCTGCTGGGTGGCCACAGCCAGAGCGGTGGCGTAGTCGCCGGCCTTGATCAGGTTGCGGAAGCGTGCGGAGCCGGTGATGTTGGTGCGCTCACCGATGTTGACGAACAGCGACTCCTCGGTGATGTTCACCGGCTCGAGACCGGACAGCCGCATCGCCGGTTCGCGAACGGCGGGCTCGCGCGGCGTCACACCCTTCGCCACCTCGGCGATGGCGGCGATGTGCTCGGGTGTGGTGCCGCAGCAGCCACCGATCAGGTTCACCAGGGAAGCGGACGCGAACTCGCCGATCACCTCCGACATCTGGTCGGGCAGCTCGTCGTACTCGCCGAACTCGTTGGGCAGGCCGGCGTTGGGGTAGCAGGAGACGAAGCAGTCGGCGACGCGGGAGAGCTCGGCGAGGTAAGGCCGGATCTCCTTGGCGCCGAGCGCACAGTTCAGGCCCACCGCCAGCGGGCGTGCGTGACGGATGGAGTTCCAGAACGCCTCGGTCACCTGCCCGGACAGAGTGCGTCCGGACGCGTCGGTGATGGTGCCCGAGATGATCACGGGCCAACGCCGGCCGCGCTCCTCGAACAAGGTCTCCAGCGCGAAGATCGCGGCCTTGGCGTTGAGCGTGTCGAAGATCGTCTCCACCAGCAGCAGGTCTGCCCCGCCGTCGACCAGGCCACTGGCCTGCTCGTGGTAGGCGTCCGCGAGGTCGTCATAGCTGATGTTGCGGAAGCCCGGGTCGTTGACGTCGGGTGAGATCGACGCGGTGCGGTTGGTCGGGCCCAGCCCACCGGCCACGAAACGGGGCCGGTCCGGCGTGGCGGCGGTGCACTCGTCGGCGGCCTCGCGCGCCAGCCGCGCGGACTCACGGTTCATCTCGTAGGCGAGCGCTTCCATGCCGTAGTCAGCCTGGGAGATGCGCTGCGCGCTGAACGTGTTCGTGGCGACGATGTCGGCACCGGCCTCCAGGTAGGCCCGGTGGATCGAGCCGATGATCTCCGGCTGGCTCAGGCTGAGCAGGTCACTGTTGCCCCGAACATCGCTCTCCCAGTCGGCGAACCTGTCCCCGCGGTAGCCGGACTCGTCGAGCTGGTAGCTCTGGATCATGGTGCCCATGGCACCGTCGATCACCAGGATCCGCTGGCGCAGAATCTCGGTCAG
>JBBSVL010000246.1:0-4765 GCA_038233595.1 Propionibacteriales bacterium
AGGCCCTCCCGCCCGACTCCGGCGCCCCGCTCCTCTCGCCGGTGGCGGTGAACGTCCCGAGCCGGAAGCCGTCCGGGTCGAGCACGCCCCCGGCCACCGGGTCCGGCTCGGTGTACTACCAGAACTGCGACGCGGCTCGCGCCGCCGGAGCCGCACCGGTCCACCGCGGCGACCCCGGTTACGCATCGCACCTGGACCGCGACGGCGACGGGGTGGGCTGCGAGTAGTCGCTACCGGGAGAGCCACGACCGGTGGTCCGCGAGGGCCGACCGGAGCTCGGCCAGCTGCTCGGAGACCCGCACCTGGGCCGTGCCTCCACGGCCGTCGCGCGAGCCGATCGAGCCCTCGACGGTGAGGACCTCGCGCACGCCGGGGGTGAGCCTGCGGTCGATTGCGACGAACTGCTCGTCGGTGAGGTCCGGTAGGTCGATGTCGAGCTCCTCGCAACGCCGTACGCACGCGCCGGCAATCTCGTGCGCCTCGCGGAACGGCACCCGCTGACGCACCAGCCACTCCGCGACGTCGGTGGCCAGCGAGAACCCCTGGGGGGCGAGTGCTGCCATCCGTGCGGTGTCGAAGCTGAGCGTCGCAACCATCCCGGTGAAGGCGGGCAGCAGGACCTCGAGGGTGTCGACGGAGTCGAAGAGCGGCTCCTTGTCCTCCTGCAGGTCACGGTTGTAGGCCAGCGGGAGCGCCTTGAACGTGGTGAGCAGACCGGTCGCGTTGCCGACCAGGCGGCCCGCCTTGCCGCGAGCGAGCTCGGCGATGTCGGGGTTCTTCTTCTGCGGCATGATGCTCGACCCGGTCGAGTAGGCGTCGTGCAGCCTCACGAACCCGAACTCGCGGGTCGCCCAGAGGATCACGTCCTCGGCCATCCGGCTGACGTCGACACCGATCATCGCGGTCACGAAGCCGAGCTCCGCAGCGAAGTCCCGGCTCGCGGTGCCGTCGATCGAGTTGGGGCTGGACCGGTCGAAGCCGAGCTCGGCCGCGACCCGCTCGGGGTCGAGCCCCAGGCTGGCCCCGGCCAACGCGCCCCCACCGTACGGCGACTCGGCGGCGCGCACGTCCCAGTCACGGATCCGGGCGACGTCGCGGACCAGCGGCCAGGCGTGCGCCAGCAGGTGGTGGCTGAGCAGGATCGGCTGTGCGTGCTGCAGGTGGGTGCGGCCGGGCATCGGGGCACCGAGATGTCTCTCCGCCTGGTCGGCGATGGCCTCGGCCAGTGCCAGGACGTCGGCCGCGACGATGCGGGCATGGTCGCGCAGGAAGGCCCGGAACAGCGTCGCCACCTGGTCGTTGCGGCTGCGGCCGGCCCGGATCCGGCCACCGAGATCGGGGCCGACCTCGGCCAGCAGCATCCGTTCCAGCGCGCCGTGCACGTCCTCGTCGGACGGATCGGGGTGCAGCTCGCCGGCGGCGTGCCTCGCCCCCAGCCGGTCCAGCCCCCCGAGCAGGCCGTCGAGCTGGGCGTCGTCGAGGAGACCCGCAGTGTGGAGGGCCCGGGCATGCGCCCGGGAGCCCGCCAGGTCGTACGGCGTGAGGCGCCAGTCGAACTGCGTGGAGCGTGAGAGTGCCTCCAGCTCGGGGCTGGGTCCGTCGGCGAACCGGCCACCCCACAGGGTGCCGGTGTTCGTGCCGTCTTCCTTGGACATGGGGCCCTTCCTAGCGGTGGAGTGGTCTGGACGCCGGTTGCTGCGCAATCTGCTCGACCACCGTGACTCAGTCGGTGCCGAACTCCATGGCGGCGTTCTCCAAGGCGCTCTCCTCGTCGCCGCGGGCCGCCGGGTTGCTGGAGATCCGGTCGCCACCACCCGCCTCGAGCTCCCCCAACAGGTTCCCGTGCTCGACGAGGACGTGTCCCTGGTCCTGCGGTTGCGTTGCGTACTGCTCGAGCTTGGAGCGCGAGTCGGCGATGTCGAGGTTGCGCATCGTGAGCTGGCCGATCCGATCGGTGGGGCCGAAGGCGGCGTGCTCGGTGCGCTCCATGGACAGCTTGTCCGGGTGGTAGGAGAACGCCGGACCGGCAGTGTTCACGATGGTGTAGTCCTCGCCGCGGCGCAGTCGGACGGTGACCTCGCCGGTCACGACCGAGGCGATCCAGCGCTGGACCGACTCGCGCAGCATCAGCGCCTGCGGGTCCAGCCAGCGACCCTCGTACATCAGCCGCCCGAGCCGGCGGCCGTGGGCGTGGTAGTTCGCGATCGTGTCCTCGTTGTGGATCGCATTCACCAGCCGCTCGTAGGCGATCCAGAGCAGCGCCATGCCCGGCGCCTCGTAGATTCCGCGGGACTTGGCCTCGATGATGCGGTTCTCGATCTGGTCGGACATGCCCAGTCCGTGCCGGCCGCCGATGGTGTTGGCCTCGTGGACCAGCGCCACCGGCTCGTCGTACGTCGTGCCGTTGATCGCCACAGGGCGCCCCCGCTCGAAGCGGATGACGACGTCCTCGGGGGCGATCTCCACCGCGGGGTCCCAGAACTTCACGCCCATGATCGGCTCGACGACCTCCAGGCAAACGTCGAGGTGCTCGAGGGTCTTCGCCTCGTGGGTGGCACCCCAGATGTTGGCGTCGGTGGAGTAGGCCTTCTCCTGGCTGTCTCGGTAGGGCAGCTCGCGCTCGGTCAGCCACTGGCTCATCTCGGCCCGGCCGCCGAGCTCGGTGACGAAGTCGGCGTCCAGCCACGGCTTGTAGATCCGCAGGGCCGGGTTCGCGAGCAGACCGTAGCGGTAGAACCGCTCGATGTCGTTGCCCTTGAACGTCGACCCGTCGCCCCAGATGTCCACGCGGTCCTCGTGCATCGCCCGGACCAGCATGGTGCCGGTGACCGCGCGACCGAGCGGCGTGGTGTTGAAGTAGGCGCGACTGCCGGAGCGGATGTGGAAGGCACCGCACGCGAGCGCGGCCAAGCCCTCGTCGACCAGCTCCCGCTTGCAGTCGACCAGGCGCGCGAGCTCGGCGCCGTACTGCATCGCGCGGCTGGGTACGCCGGACACATCCGGTTCGTCGTACTGCCCGATGTCGGCGGTGTAGGTGCACGGCACGGCGCCCTTCTCACGCATCCAGGCGACCGCAACAGAGGTGTCAAGGCCTCCGGAGAAGGCGATGCCGACACGTTCTCCGGCAGGCAGGGAGGTGAGGACCTTGCTCACAGGGTGTTCCTTCGTGGTGCGTGTAGTGGTGCCGGGTGCTCGGTCGGCTCGACTCGGGCAAGCTCGTCTGGAGTCTGGGACCTCGCGGCGGAGCCTGCGAGGTCCAGGAGCCGTCGGGCCAGGGTCTCGCCATCTGGATCCCGGCCGATCACCAGCAGAGTGTCGTCACCGGCGATCGTGCCCAGCACCCCCGAGAGGTCGGCCTTGTCCAGCGCCGACCCCAGGAACTGGGCCGCACCCGGCGGGGTGCGCAGCACGACCATGTTGCCGGTCGCTTCCGCGCTCACCAGGATCTCGCCCGCCAGCCGGGCCAACCGGGCACCCGACGCGGCGCTCCCCCGGCCCACGATCGGGGTCCGGTCGCCACCTTCGGCCGGGACCGCGTAGACCAGGGCGCCGCCGGGGGTGCGCACCTTGACCGCATCGAGGTCGAGCAGGTCGCGCGACAAGGTGGCCTGGGTGACGCTCACGCCACTCGCCGCGAGCAGCTCCGCGAGCTCGGTCTGGGAGCGAACGGCACGGCTCTCCAGCAGGTCGACGATCTGCTGCTGCCGGGCGCTCTTGGTCAGCGGGCTGTGCGCCTGGTTGGCGGGTGAGTGGGAGCGCTCGGTCATGGCCGCACCTGGATCTCCCCGTTGGCCAGCAGCCAGGTGAGGATCGCCTTCTGTGCGTGCCGCCGGTTCTCGGCCTCGTCCCACACGACGCTCTGCGGGCCGTCGAGCACCTCGGCGGTGATCTCCTTGCCGCGGTAGGCCGGCAGACAGTGCAGCACGATCGCGTCGGACCTGGCCCCCGCCATCAGCTCGGAGTTCAGCTGCCAGGCCCGGAACACCTCGGCCCGGTTGCCCGCCTCGCCCTCCTTGCCCATCGAGACCCAGGTGTCGGTGACCACCAGGTCGGCTCCCTCGACGGCGGCGGTCGCCTCGGGGACGTAGGCCGCAGAGCCACCGGTCTGCCCGGCGATCTGCTGCGCCTTCGCCACGATCTCCGGGTCCGGCTCGAAGCCGTCAGGCCCCGACACGTTCACGTGCAGACCGGCGGTGGTGCCCGCCAGCAGGAACGAGTGCGACATGTTGCTCGCCGCGTCACCGAGGAAGGCGAGTCGCAGGCCGGCCAGCCGGCCCTTGCGCTCGGCGATGGTCTGCAGGTCCGCGAGGAGCTGGCAGGGGTGGAACTGGTCGGTGAGCGCGTTCACGACCGGTACGCCGCTGTGCTCGGCCATCGCGTCGATCCGGGACTGGTCCCCGGTGCGCCAGACCACCATCGAAGCCTGACGACCGAGCACCCGGGCGACGTCCTCGACCGACTCGCGGGTGCCGATCTGGGCCAGGTTGCCGTCGACCACCATCGGGTAGCCACCGAGCTCCGCGATGCCGGCCACGAACGAGGCCTGGGTGCGGAGGGTGGGCTTGTCGAAGATGATCGCGACGGTGCGGGGGCCGGCCAGCGGCTTCTCGTCGTACGGAGTCGCCTTGAGCCGGGCGGCGAGCGCCAGCACCTCGGCCTGCTCGTCGGGGTCGAGGTCGTCGTCGCGGAGGAAGTGCCTCATGCCGGGTCTCCGTAGGCCGCGCCGAGGATGCCTGGCCACGCGGCCAGGAACTCGTCGGCCTCG
>JBBSVL010000247.1:0-4746 GCA_038233595.1 Propionibacteriales bacterium
CTGCGGTCCGTCGTCCTTGGGGCTCACCTACGCATCGTAAGCTTTCGCGGCTAGACAAACTAGTGAATATCACTAGACTCTCTAACCATGTCGTCCAGCCCGGAGTTCACCCAGCGGAGCACCGCTGCGTTCACAGTCGGTCACCATGATCAACATGGTCAACACGGCCAACATGGTTAACACGGCCATGGTCGAGCGCCTGCTGTCGACCGCACCGGGTCCACTTGCCGAGGGGGGCTACTCGCTGCGGGTGCTACAGACCGTCGGCCGGCGTACGGGACGGGCGCACCGCAATCCGGTCGGTGTGCTGCGTCGCCTCGGCAGCTCGTACCTGGTGTGTCCTGACCGGTCCCGGGACTGGGTCCAGAACCTCCTGGCGCAGCCGGGCTGCCTGGTCCGGGCTGGCGACGAACAGGAGCGGCTGCGGGCGATCCCGGTCGCCGGAAGCGAGGCCGGCGACATTGTCGGGGCGTACCTGTCGGTCGTCGAGGTGCCCTGGGCACGTCAGGCGTTCGAGCTCGGCGAGGACCCGGCCCGGCAACAGATTGATGCCGCGCTGCCCCGGATGGCGGTGTTTCGGCTCGAGCAGCACGAAGGCGAAGGAGTCGTACGCGGATGACCGGCTCGCCGAAGAGTGGGCCGGAAGCATCCCGTCGAGAGCGCAGGACGGGTCGACGCCTGTGGGTGTTCCCTGCGCTACTGGTCATCGTGTGGTTGGCGCTCGGTGCGTTCGCCGGCCCGTTTGCCGGCAAGCTGAGCAGCGTCTCGACCAACGACAACGCCGCATTCCTGCCCAGCAGCGCGGAAGCCACCAAGGTCTCCGAGCTGCAGAAGACCTTCAGCCAGCGCGACGTCATCCCGGCTGTGGTGGTCTACGAACGGCTCTCGGGCATCACGCCGTCGGACCGCGCGGCGGTGAGCCGGGCCGCGGGTTCGGTGAGCTCACGACGCGGCGTGGTCGGGAAGGTGGCCGGCCCGATTGCCTCGAAGGACGGCAGGGCCCTCGAGGTCATCGTGCCCCTGGACGGTGGCCTCGGCGCCGGGCTACCACCTCTCGTCACGGACCTCGGCCATCAGCTGAAGGCAGGTCTGCCCGCCGGCCTGCATGCCCACGTCACGGGGCCGGCCGGGTTCACCGCTGACCTGGTGAGCGCCTTTGCCGGAATCGACGGGATCCTCCTGCTGGTCGCGGTCGCCGTCGTACTGGTGATCCTGGTCGCCGTCTACCGAAGCCCGATCCTGCCGTTCGTGGTGCTGTTCTCGGCGCTGTTCGCCTTGTCTGTGGCCAGCGCCGTCGTGTATCTCCTGGCCGACCGAAACGCGATCACGCTCAACGGTCAGAGCCAAGGCATCTTGTTCATCCTGGTCGTGGGCGCGGCCACGGACTATGCGCTGCTGCTGACCTCTCGCTTCCGGGAGGAGCTGCGCGAGCAGGCTTCACGCTTCTCGGCGATGCGTATCGCGCTGCGCCAGTCGCTGGCCCCCATCCTCGCGTCCGGGGTGACCGTCATCCTGGCCCTGCTGTGCCTGCTCTTCAGCGACCTGAACTCGACCAGCAGCCTCGGACCCGTGGCCGCGATCGGGATCGCCGGCGCGCTGGTGTCGGCGCTGACCTTCCTGCCCGCCGTCCTGGTGCTCCTGGGACGGGCCGCCTTCTGGCCGCGGCCCCCCCGCCACGGGTCGGAACATCCCGAACGCACCGGTCTGTGGGGCAAGGTGGCCGGTCTTGTCGGCCGCCGCCCGCGTCGCGTGTGGCTCGCCGCGACCGGGGTGCTCATCGTGTTCGCCGCATTCGTGCCGACCCTGCGCGCCGGCGGGGTCCCGCAGAGTGCGCTGTTCCTGAACCAGGTCGACTCGGTCATCGGGCAACAGGTTGCCGGGCGGCACTTCCCGGCCGGCACTGGCAGCCCGGTAGTGGTCATCGGACCCGCGACGGGGGCCGCGAAGATCGTTCGGGCCGTCAACGGAGTCGAGGGCATCTCCTCGGCCGCGGCACTGGGTCCGAAGGGGCAACCCGTGCGACCGGGCTCGGCACCGAAGATCGTGGACGGCCGGGTCGAGGTCCAGGCGGTGCTGCAGGCAGCACCGGACAGTGACGCCGCACTGCGGACCATCGGGCGGGTGCGGTCTGCGGTGCACTCAGCCGTGCCGGGCACCAGCGTCGGCGGACCGACCGCCATCCAGCTCGACACCCAGACCACCGCGGAACGCGACCGGCGGGTCATCATCCCCATCGTCCTGCTGGTGATCCTGGTTCTGCTGATGTTGCTGCTGCGTGCCGTGCTCGCTCCGGTGCTCCTCCTGGCATCGGTGGTGCTGAGCTTCGCGGCCACCCTCGGCGTCTCTGCGCTGGTGTTCAACCACGTCCTCGGCTTCCCCGGCGCGGACCCCTCGGTCCCGCTCTACGGGTTCGTCTTCCTCGTGGCACTGGGGATCGACTACAACATCTTCCTGATGACCCGCGTGCGCGAGGAGAGCATCGTGCACGGCACCCGCGACGGGATCCGCCGCGGACTCGCCGTCACCGGTGGAGTCATCACCTCGGCAGGCGTCGTCCTGGCCGCGACCTTCTCTGCGCTGAGCGTCATCCCCATCCTGTTCCTGGCCCAGATCGCCTTCATCGTCGCCTTCGGCGTACTCCTCGACACGCTTCTGGTCCGCTCCCTGCTCGTGCCCGCCCTCGCGCACGACATCGGGCGCCGGATCTGGTGGCCGAGCCGCCTGGGCCGGGCTCAGGACGGGTAGGGGCGCTCAGCGGTCGTCGGTCTGCACGACCTGTCCCTTGCCGAGCTTGCTGTGCCGGTAGCCGTACGTCGCGTAGACGATGGCACCGATCACGAACCAGGTGATGAAACGCAGCCAGGTCGTCAGGTCCAGCTTGCTGACCAGCCAGATCGAGAAGGCGATCCCGAGCAGCGGTGTGAACGGCATCAGCGGCGCCCGGAATGTGCGGGGGATCTCCGGGGACCGGTAGCGCAGCACGATCACCGCCACGGACACCACGACGAAGGCCAGCAGGATACCGATGTTGGTCAGCTTGGCGGCGTCGCCGATGGGGACCAAGCCCGCGATCCCGGCGGAGACGATCCCGATGATCCACACCGGGCGGTGCGGTGAGCCCTGGGCGTTGGTCTTGGTGAACCAACCCGGCAGCAGCCCGTCGCGGGCGATCGCGTACCAGATCCGGGAGGCGCCCAGCGAGAAGGAGAACAGCACCGTGATGATGCCGATGATCGCGCCGAACCACCTTGGCGAAGGCAGGGAGACCGACCGCCTCGAACGCGAAGCCGAAGGCCGCGGTGCTGGAGAGGTCCTTGTAGTTCACCATTCCGGTCAGCACGGTGGCCGCCAGCAGGTAGAGCACCATCGCGATCACCAGCGAGAGGATGATCGCCTTGGGCAGGTTGCGCTCGGCCTCCTTGGACTCCTCTGCGGCCGTGCTCATCGCGTCGTAGCCGAAGACCGCGAAGAAGACCGTGGCCGCGCCGGTGGCGGCACCTCCGAACCCACTGGGGAAGTACGGCGTCAGGTTGTCGGACTTGATGTAGAAGAAGCCGACAACGATGACCGCCAGGACGATGGCCAGCTTGACGACGACCAGCCAGGACTCGACCCGCACGCTGGTCTTGATCCCGCGGTTCAGCAGCCAGGCCACGCCCAGGCACAGCACGACGGCCACGACGTTGATCACGTGCCCGTCTCCGGTGCCCGGGGCTCCGAGCATCCAGTTCGGCAGGCTCCCGCCGAAGGCTCCGATCAGGAAGTCGACGTACTGCGCCACACCGATCGCGACCACCGCCACGATCGCGGTGTACTCCAGCAGCAGGTCCCAGCCGATGAACCAGCCGACCGACTCGCCAAGTGTCGCGTAGCCGTAGGTGTAGGCCGACCCGGCCTTCGGGATCATCCCGCCGAACTCGGCGTAGGAGAACGCCGCACAGGCGCTGGCGATGCCGGCGATGATGAACGAGATGGAGACCGAGGGCCCGGCGGGCGGGCCGGCGTCGCCCTTGGCCACCGTGCCCGCGAGGGCGAAGATGCCTGCTCCGATGATCGCGCCGAGACCGATCGCGGTCAGCTGCCACAGGCCGATGCTGCGCTCCAGGTCGCTCTCGGAGGAGTCGTCCTCGATCGGCTTGCGCCGGAAGATCCCACTGGTCTCGGGTGGGCGCGCTCCGGCTGGAGTGACGGTGTCGTCCATCGGCAGCCTCTCGCCTGTTCGCCGCCCCGAGCGAGCGACCAGATTCACGCTTTCATCGACTAGTGGGGCTCGTCAACGAGTCAGAGGATCAGCTGGTAGAACGCCACGTCGATCCACCGGTCGAGCTTCCGGCCGACCTCGCGCAGCGTCCCGGTTGGGTGAACCCGAGCGACTCGTGCAGGGCGATGCTGGCATCGTTCGGCAGTGCGACCACGGGGCAAGGGGCCCCGGACCACGGCATCCGACGATGCTGACCCCATCAGGGCTGCGAGCCGGACACGAGCTGCCGGACGGCCTTGCGGTCGGTCTTGCCGACGCTGGTCAGTGGCACCGCCTCGACGATTTGTACGACGCGAGGGTACTTGCTCCCCGAGAGGTGTGCCTTGGCGTAGGCGACCACGTCTTGCTCGCTCAGTGTCGAACCCGGCGCCAGCGCCACCACCGCCACGACCTCCTCACCGACCCGCTCGTCGGGTCGCCCGACCACGGCAGCACCGGTGATCTCCGGGTGCTCGAGCAGGGCGTCCTCCACGTCGCGGGGGAAG
>JBBSVL010000248.1:0-4746 GCA_038233595.1 Propionibacteriales bacterium
AGACGATGTACTCCCGGCGGCCGCGGCGGAGCGCCGCTGCCCATGATCGCGGAGATCAGGTCACGATGTCGCTGGCTGTGGCGTCAGGTGTCGTTCCCGGATTCAAGCTTCTTGAGGACTTCCAGATCGTGGATGTCTTGGGCTCGCGCCGCTGCAACCCATGTAGGTATCCCTGTCGTTTCCGGCGCGCCGAGGATGGGGTGGACTTCGTCCTGCTCCACCTCAGCGCTCGGTCCGCTCGGCTAAGAACACCAGCTCGCGGCCGGGCCGGTCGGGGGCCTCCCGTACCTCTCGGAGCTCGTATCCGCAGTCGGCGAGTGCAGTGGCGATCTGGTTCTGGGTGCGGAAGCGCAAGGTCGAGGTCGAGGTGAGGGTCTCGTCGTTGAAGACGCGGACCGCGTCGAAGCTGACCAGCGGCAGGTCCACGTTAGTCAGCTGGACCCAGTGCCGGATCGACCCGTGGCCAGCCACCTGGGTGAGCGTCTCGGTCTGCTCCCGGGTCCATTCCAGCCAGCCGTGGCGCCCGGGACGGCGGGCCTCGAACACGAGGTGGCCCCCGGGTCGCAGGCAGCGTCGGATGGCGGTGAGCGTGCGACCCCAGTCCTGCTCCTCGACGATCGCCTGGGCGACGTTGCCGGTCATCACCGCGAGTTCGACCCGTCCCGTCAGGTCGTCCGGCACAGCGGTGGCGTCACCATGCACCCACCGCACGCGGTCGGCGCCGGGCTTACCTCGCGCGACGTCCAGCGACGCGCCCGCCGGGTCCACCCCCACGACGTCGAGGCCCTGCTCGGCGAGTATCAGTGCGAACGTGCCGGTGCCGCAGCCCACGTCCAACACGCACCGCGCTTCCAGTTCGGTGACGATCGCGGTGTAAGCGGCGAGGTCGCTGCGGTCGGGGTCCAACGCGTCGTAAACGGCGGCCAGGCGAGGATGTTCGAAGAGGTCGTCGGCCATCGGGTCACGCTAGGCGGGTCCTGTCGGCTGCGCATCTGAGTTTGTCGGCGGATCCCGAGTGCCGATCATCATTCGGCGAGACCGAGAAATGCCGGCAGCGCGGTCCAGCCGAACGAGATCGGAGCTACTACGTGACCGGTGACTGCGACTACGTGATGGTCTCCCTCACGCGAGCAACAATGGGAACATGTCCCTGACGCTTGGCCGACACCGGCCGCTGTCCAGTACCGGACCGGCCACCGTGAACTACCACGTCAACGGGCCTGCGCACCGGCTGTTCCTCGACCCGTTCCCGCGGCGCATCCGCGCCTTCCTCGGCGGCGAGCTGGTGCTGGACTCCATGAGCGCGATGCTGCTGCACGAGAGCAACCTGATGGTGGTGCTCTATGTTCCTCGCCAGGATGTGCTCGCGACCTTGACGCCGACCGAACACTCGACGCACTGTCCGTTCAAGGGCAGCGCGTCGTACTGGGACGTGGAGGCGGGCGGCCGGACGGCACAGAACGCCGCCTGGGGCTACCTCGAACCGCAGCCCGAGGCGTCCTGGCTGGCGGGGTACGTCGCCTTCTACTGGGACAAGTTGGATGCCTGGTTCGACGAGGACGAGGAGACCGGTGCGCACCCGCGCGACCCCTATACGCGCATCGACGTACGTCGCACCTCACGGCTCGTGGAGGTCAGCGTGCGCGGCGAGGTGGTCGCGGAGAGCCGGAGAGCGCTGGTGCTCTCAGAGGGGCACCTGCCGAACCGCTTCTACGTGCCTCGGGGCGACGTCCCCGAGGAGCTGCTGGAGATCTCCGCGACGCATACCTACTGTCCGTACAAGGGGGAGGCGTCCTACCTCCATGTCGCGGGAGTGCGAGATGGCGCGTGGTACTACGCGGAGCCCTACGACGGTGTGACGCTCATCGGTGAGCACCTCGCCTTTCACGGTGAGGGTCTCGAGGTCCATGTCGCCGGGGATCGGATCGAGACGGCCATGCCCCCGCGATCCTGAGCGCACTGCCGACCGGTCGCGGTCGTGCAACGCCGACGCCATCTCAGGCGTCGCGGCTCAGGCCGCGCCTCGGGCCGGGTAGTCCTGCTTCTGCGCGAACTGCAGCCCGGCGAGCACGTCGTCGAGGGCAGGGCGTCCGAACGGCATCGAGGACACGTTGCTCCAGTACACGGTCGCGTCGGCGTCGAGGGCGAACATGCCAGGCTCGTTGAACACCGGCGCCTCGCCGTCCTTGATCGCGGTGGACACGAACAGGCCCCACTCGCGCGCGGACGCCTCGCTGAGGCCATGGGCCACCGGTAGGCCCAGGTGCCACTCCTCGAGCAGCTGGGCGCTGCGCTCCGACGTCTCCATGCTGACCGCGAGCACCCGACCCACGCCAGCCTCGCGCAGGTCCCCGAGACGCTGATCGAGCTCGCCGATCTGCTTGCGGCACACCGGACAGTGCAGCCCGCGGAAGAACACCACCAGCGAGAACCGTCCATCGGTGCCGGTGCCCAGTGCCAGGTCATCGGTACTCCCGCCGCCGGTCAGCGGCAGCGACAGGGCTGGTGCGGTCTGCGTTGGGATGAGTGTCATAGAACGTTCAACAAGAGCGTCGGCCACGAGTATTCCGGGCGTGACGCCCGGTTCGTCAGACTCGGGTCCAGATGTCGTCGCACAGTGGGACAGGTCGCAAGGGCGCCGGCGCGTCATCGCGCGCGATCCCTATGGCGGTACGGCGAAGCCATGGCAGGTTCCTTGTCAGAGTGGCCCGCAGTACCGCCTGGTAGGTCTCCTCGATGCCACCTTCCGCGCTGTCGATCCTTCGTGCCCACGACCTGGAAGCGAGGAGTCCGCCGTACTGGACCGTCGGCACACAGGTCAAGTGGCGCGAGGGCGACGGGCCGCTTGGCACGGGCGCGACGGTCGTCGACACCTCGAGGCCGCACTTCGCTCAGCCTGTGACGGTTGTGCGCGACGACGCCGATTCTTTGGTTGTATGGTTGCCGATCGGGACGCCGGTGCTGCGCGCAGCGCGGGCTGATGGGTTGGGCGAGCGTGACGACCCGAGCCCGCTGTTCACTGCTGAACTTGTGCAGGCCCGCGGGGTGCACGCTGCTTACGACCAGCTCCGGGTCGCGCCCACCGGGCGGCCCTGGTCGGTGTGGGTGTTCTTCACCGAGGGCACGGGGGAGTTCGCGGGTTGGTACGTGAACTTGGAGAGGCCGCACGTCCGGGGACCGACCCCGACCCGTTGTGGTGGGCGTTGGCCCTCGGGGCCGATCTCGGTGGAAACGCCACCCCGATCGGAGCCAGTGCCAACATCGCCTTGGCAGCACGCAGTGGTCACCGGATCACCCTCGGGCAGTTCATGAAGTACGGCGTGCTGACCAGTGTGGTCACACTGCTGGTCGCGGCCGGCTACCTGTGGCTGCGCTACTTCGTCCTGGCCTGACGCAGGGCGACTACGACGCCGCAAACCCCCGGCGACGTAGTCGCAGATCGCTCAGCCGAGCGCGGTCCGCATCGCAGCGATGTGCTCCGGCGTCGAGCCGCAGCAGCCGCCGATCAGGTCGACCCCGGTCTCCCTGAGCTCCACGGCGTGGGCGGCCATCTCGTCCGGCCCGGCGTCGTACTCGAAGTGGTCGCCGACGACCTGAGGGAGACCAGCGTTGGACTGCGCCACGACCAGCACGTCCTCGGCCCGGGCCGCCACCAGCTGCTCGGCGATCACCGCCATCTCGGTCGGGCCACGGCCGCAGTTGGCGCCGACGGCATCGGCGCCGACCGCGGACAGCCGGGTCACGGCCTCGGCCGGGCGTACGCCCATCATGGTGCGCAGGTTCGTGTCGAAGCTCATCGTGGCGATGATCGGGGCGTCGGGTACGACGGCCCGGGCCGCTGCCACGGCGGCCTCCGCCTCCGCGAGGTCGCTCATCGTCTCGATCAGCACCACGTCGATGCCGCCGTCTCGGAGACCGGCCAGCTGTTCTTCGAACAGCGCCTGTGCGGCGGCGGCGTCCATCGTCCCCAGCGGCGCCATCAGCTCACCGGTCGGACCGAGCCCGCCGGCCACCAGGATCTGGTGGGCATCGGCAACCGAACGCGCGATCGCGGCGGCTGCCTGGTTGAGCTCGTGCACCCGGTCCTCGAGGCCGTGCATCGCCAGCCGCGGCCGGGTGCCCCCGAACGTGTTCGTGGTGAGAATCCGGGCCCCGGCGGCGGCGTAGGCCTCGTGGCAGGCTCGGATCACCTCGGGTCGCTCGACGTTCCAGAGCTCGCCCGCACCTCCGTCGTCCAGCCCGTTGTCCTGCAGCAGGGTGCCCATGCCGCCGTCGACCAGTGCCGGGGTCTGGGCGCCCAACAGCTCCGCGAGCCGGTTCACTGCTGCTGCCCCGGTGCGATCCGGGTCACCTGGTGTGCGGTCATGGTGTGAGCCTAGACGCGACGTGCAGCGCTCTCAGCGGTGCGGTGCGGGTGGCAGCCCCACATTGACGGTGGGGACGCCGGTCCCGGCCCGGGCGATGAGGGCGACCGTCTGCTGGTCGGTCGGGTTGCTCTCCCGGTGTACGGCGAAAGCCGGCACGTGGACGAAGTCGCCGGCCACCGCGTCGACGTACCCCTCGACACCTTCGCACTCGAGGCGGATGACGCCGGCGACGACGTACAGGCTGCTCTCGTTGCGGTCGTGGTGGTGCCATCCCGAGCTGGTGCCGGCCTCCGTCACGAGCTGTCCCGCCCACAGGCCGGGGACCTCGAAAGCCCGCTGGCGCAGCATGCCGGGCGTCGGGTCGGCCTCGACCAGGTCG
>JBBSVL010000249.1:0-4731 GCA_038233595.1 Propionibacteriales bacterium
CCGAGGAGGTACGACGCCTCGTGCTGACCGCCAGCGGTGGTCCCTTCCGGGGCCGCACCCGCGAGGAGCTGGCCGACGTGACCGTGGAGCAGGCCCTGAACCACCCGACCTGGGACATGGGGCCCGTGGTCACGATCAACTCCGCGACCCTGGTGAACAAGGGGCTGGAGGTGATCGAGGCGCACCTGCTCTTCGGGGTCGCGATGGACGCCATCGAGGTCGTCGTACATCCCACCTCCGAGGTGCACTCGATGGTGGAGTTCATCGACGGCTCGACGCTGGCCCAGGCCTCCCCGCCGACGATGCTGATCCCGATCGCGCTGGGTCTGGCCTGGCCGGACCGGGTGCCCGACGCGGCGCCGGCCGTCGACTGGAGCAGACCGCAGACCTGGGAGTTCTTCCCCCTCGACGACGAGGCGTTCCCAGCAGTCGGTCTGGCCCGGCAGGCCGGTGCGCTGGGGGCCACCGCCCCCGCGGTCTACAACGCGGCCAACGAGATCTGCGTGCAGGCCTTCCGCGACGGTGAGATGAAGTTCACCGACATCGTGCCCACGATCGCCCGTGTGCTCGCGGAGCACGACGTACCCTCCTCGGGTAGGGACCTGAACGTCGATGACGTGCTTGCGGCAGATGCCTGGGCGCGGACGCGGGCGACACAGCACGCACGAGGGAGCAGCAACGCATGACAGTGCTCAGCTACGCCCTGGGCGTGCTGCTCTTCGTGGTCGGGCTGGCTGTGTCGATCGGGCTGCACGAGATGGGCCACCTGATCCCCGGCAAGCTCTTCGACGTCAAGGTGACGCAGTACTTCATCGGGTTCGGGCGCACCCTCTGGTCCCGCACCCGTGGTGAGACCGAGTACGGCGTCAAGGCGGTGCCGCTGGGCGGCTACGTCAAACTCGTCGGCATGCTACCCCCGGCGCCGGACACCGCCCCCGGGACGGCGCGCGGCTCCAAGACCGGCATGTTCGCCCAGCTGATGAGCGATGCCCGCTCGATGGAGTACGAGCTGGTCGAGGAGGGCGATGAGGGTCGCCTGTTCTACCAGCTCCCCTGGTGGAAGCGGATCGTCATCATGGCCTCCGGTGTGGTCACGAACCTGGTGATCGCGTTCCTGCTGTTCGGGGTCGTGTTCATGGGCCATGGCGTCCCCACCCCGACCACGACCGTCGACCAGGTGTCCCAGTGCGTGATCGCGGTGACCAAGGCCAACGAGAAGAAGCCGCAGCGCGCCTGCACGGCCAAGGACCAGGTCTCGCCGGCGAAGGCGGCAGGGTTCCGTCCCGGGGACCGGATCGTGTCGTTCAACGGGGTGCGGATCAAGGACTGGGGCGCCCTGCAGAAGAAGATCCGCGGCAACGCCAACGGCGCCGCGGCGATCGGCGTGGTGCGCGATGGCCGGCAGCTGACCCTGAACACGAACACGACGGTGTCCACACGAGCCAACCCGAACGATCCGGCCCAGATCTCCTCTGTGGGTTTCCTCGGGGTCGGGCCCGCGACGACCATCCAGCGTCAGGGTCCCGGGTTCGTGGTGTCCACGATGGCGACGTCCACCTGGAAGACACTGCAGCTGCTCGGGTCCCTGCCGAACAAGGTCTACCACGTCGGCCGGGCGGCGCTCGGTCTGGAGAAGCGTGACCAGAATGGGCCGATGAGCGTCGTGGGGGCCGGCCGGGTGGCCGGGGAGATGACCTCCCAGCAGTCCGTGCCGGTCAGCGACAGGTTCTTCTCGGTGCTGCTCCTGCTGGCCAGCCTCAACCTCTTCCTGGGCCTGTTCAACCTGGTGCCGCTGCCGCCCCTGGACGGAGGGCCGATCGCTGCGACGCTCTACGAGACCGCGCGCCGAGGTGTGGCCAAGGTGTTCCGCAGACCGGACCCCGGGTTCGTGGACGCCGCCAAGATGCTGCCGGTCACCTACGTGATGGCGGCGCTGATCCTGGTGGTGAGCTTGGTACTGGTCTATGCCGACATCGTTGCTCCGGTGAAGTTCCAGTAGGCGTTCCGCGTAATCTGGGTGGCATGACCGCGATCTCGCTTGGGATGCCAGAAGCCCCGCCGCCCGTGCTCGCTCCACGTCGGAGGAGCCGACAGATCAAGGTCGGCAAGGTCCTGGTGGGCGGTGATGCCCCGGTCTCGGTCCAGTCGATGTGTACGACGCTGACCTCCGATGTCAACACCACCCTGCAGCAGATCGCCGAGCTCACCGCGGCCGGCTGCGACATCGTGCGGGTGGCCTGCCCCTCGCAGGACGACGCCGACGCTCTGCCGGAGATCGCCCAGCACAGCCAGATCCCGGTGATCGCCGACATCCACTTCCAGCCGAAGTACGTCTTCGCCGCGATCGACGCCGGCTGTGCGGCCGTACGCGTCAACCCGGGCAACATCCGCAAGTTCGACGACCAGATCAAGCAGATCGCCCAGGAGGCGAAGGACCACGGCACCTCGATCCGGATCGGCGTCAACGCGGGGTCCCTGGACCCCAGGCTGCTGAAGAAGTACGGCAAGGCCACCCCCGAGGCCCTCGTCGAGTCGGCCGTGTGGGAGGCGTCGCTGTTCGAGGAGCACGACTTTCACGACTTCAAGATCTCGGTCAAGCACAACGACCCCGTGGTGATGGTTCGGGCCTACGAGCTGCTCGCCGAGGCCGGCGACTGGCCGTTGCACCTCGGCGTCACGGAGGCCGGCCCCGCCTTCCAGGGCACGATCAAGAGCGCGACCGCCTTCGGGGCACTGCTGTCCAAGGGCATCGGCGACACGATCCGGGTCTCCCTGTCGGCCCCCCCGGTCGAGGAGGTCAAGGTCGGCATCCAGATCCTGCAGTCACTGAACCTGCGCCCCCGCAAGCTCGAGATCGTGTCCTGCCCCTCGTGCGGCCGGGCCCAGGTCGACGTCTACAAGCTGGCCGACGAGGTGACCGCCGGGCTCGAGGGCTTGGAGGTGCCGCTGCGAGTGGCCGTGATGGGCTGCGTCGTCAACGGTCCCGGCGAGGCGCGCGAGGCCGACCTCGGGGTCGCCTCCGGCAACGGCAAGGGCCAGATCTTCGTCAAGGGCGAGGTGATCAAGACCGTGCCGGAGTCGCAGATCGTGGAGACCCTGATCGAGGAGGCGATGCGCCTCGCGGAAGGCATGGAGGCTGCCGAGGGTGGCTCCGCGACGGTCAGCGTCGGCTGACGTTGAGATGCGCGAAAAGCACCGTTGAGCTTCGTGAAACGCCCCAGGCAGCGGAGCCTTCGCGCATCTCATCGGGGCATTTGGCACATCTCAATGGGGCGTTTGGCACATCTCAACCTGACTTGATGGTGGCGAGAGCTTTCCGGCAGGCCACGTAGGCGGCGCTGTTCTTGGACAGCAGGGCGAGGTCCTTCAGGCCCCGGCGTACGGCCTTGGTCTTCGCGGGGTCGGCGGCTGCCAGCTCGGTGAACGCCGGGGCCACGGCATTCGCAGCCGGGGTGACCTTGGCCCGCAACGTCCGGTACGCCGCACGGACCGGCTTGGGTTCCTTCTTCGACGGGTGCCGTGCGTGCAGCCGGGCCCGTGCCGCGGTGGCCACACCGACGCGGCTCGCGATGTCGTAGGGCAGCGCCTTCGCGACCACCGCGTCCAGGTCGTTGATCGCCTTACGCTGCGCGGTCAGCAGGTCGCCGCACTGGTCAGCCCTGGCCGTGGCCTGGTAGTAGCCGATGCCCGCTCCGATCGAGTCCCAGCGCGTCTGGAAGGCCTGCCGGACCAGCACCCCCTGCGCCGCCTTGGCGTTGATCCCGCTGCCGAGGGCCGCCCACTTGTCCCGGCAGGCCTGGTCGGCGGCGGAGACGCTGGTCTGCACGCCGGACTGCTTCTTGGGGGGGCTTGCCCCGCACCCGGTGACCGGCCCAGCCACGGCCAGCGCCAGGGCCAGGGCGGCGAGGGCATGAGAGCGATGCATGGCAGCCACCGTAAGCCCCGCGACCACCCGACACCGGGAGTCCGGTGAGTCGTCTAGGCTCCCCACGTGCTTCGGTCCCAGTCCGGGCTGCGTCTGCTCAGCGCCAACGACCTGCCCGAGGTCCTGGAGCTGCTGGCCTCCGACCCGGTGCAGAACGTCTTCGTGGAGTACCGCGCGCGCTTGACCAAGCTCGAGCCACGCTGGCTGGGCGGCGAGATCTGGGGCTGGTTCCGCGGTGACCGGCTCACCTCGATCTGCCACGCGGCGGCCAACCTGGTCCCGGTGCTGGGAGACGAGGAGGCGCTGCTCGGCTATGCGGCCCGCGCCGTGCGCAAGGGCCGGAGCTGCTCGACCATCGTGGGGCCGCAGGACCAGGTTGCCGTGCTCTGGGGCGCGCTGGAGAGTCGCTGGGACGCTCCCCGGGAGCTTCGCCTGACCCAGCCCCACCTCGAGATCAGCCGGCCGCCCCTGGTGGCTCCCGATCCGCTGGTGCGTCGCTCCGGACGGGCCGACGTGGAGGCGCTGTACCCCGCCTGTGTCGCGATGTACACCGAGGAGGTCGGGATCTCCCCCGAGTGGGACGGCGGACGCGACCTCTACCGCGCCCGGGTGGCGCAGCTGGTCGACCGCGGCTGGTCGTTCGCGAGGTACGACGAGGGGCGGGTCGTGTTCAAGGCCGAGATCGCCTGTGCGACGCCGTACGCCTGTCAGGTGCAGGGCGTCTACGTGCCCCCCGACCGTCGTGGACAGGGCCTGGCCGCTGCCGGGATGGCGGCCGTCGTGGAGATCGCCCGGCGTGAGATCGC
>JBBSVL010000250.1:0-4728 GCA_038233595.1 Propionibacteriales bacterium
ACGCGTGGATGAGATGCACGAGCTGAGCAACGACCTGGTCGTGCTCGTGGCGCGTCTGCTCCGCGACGTGCGCCGCAACAATGTGAGCATCCCCGCCGCCAGCATGCGGGTGCTCAGCCTGGTCGACCAGCACGGTCCCACCACTGTGGGAGTCCTCGCCGAGCAGGACCGGTGCAGCCAGCCAACGATGACCGGGCTGGTCAACGGACTGGTGGAGCGCGGCTGGGCCGAGCGCGAGCCGCACCCCGATGACTCTCGCGCCAACCTGGTGTCGCTGACCGACCTCGGCCGCAAGACGCTCTCGGCGCTGCGCCAGAACAACGCCGACCTGGTCGCCAGTCGCATCGCGGCCTCCGGTCGCCCGCTCGACGATCTCAAGACAGCAGTCGCGTTGCTGCGCGCCTGTGTCGAGCAGGGAGCGCAGCGACCGCGTCGAGATGACCTCCTTCCCGACTATCAAGGAAAGGGACTCCAGTGAGCTCCTCCACCCATGTCGATCCCCTAGCGCCCGCCGCCGGCGCATCCATCCTCAAGCAGCCTCGCGCGGTATGGGCCGTAGCGTTCGCGTGCGTCATCGCGTTCATGGGCATCGGCCTGGTCGACCCGATCCTGAAGTCGATCGCCGGTCAGCTGCACGCCACGCCGAGCCAGGTCTCGCTGCTGTTCAGCAGCTACATGGCGATCATGGGTGTCTCCATGCTGGTCACGGGTGTGGTCTCCAGCCGGATCGGTCCGAAGAAGACGCTGCTCTCGGGCCTGGTCATCATCATCGTCTTCGCCGCGCTCGCGGGCTCCTCCAACAGCATCGGCGCCATCGTCGGCTTCCGGGCGGGCTGGGGCCTGGGCAACGCGCTCTTCGTCGCGACTGCCCTCTCCACGATCGTCGTGGCTGCCTCCGGCTCGGTGGCGCAGGCGATCATCCTGTTCGAGGCGGCCCTGGGCATCGGCATCGCGTCCGGTCCACTCGTCGGAGGCCTGCTCGGCGAGCACTCTTGGCGCGCCCCCTTCTTCGGGGTGTCGGTGCTGATGCTGATTGCCCTGGTCGCCACGACGTTCCTCCTGCCGGCGACCCCTCCGACGGGGCGCAAGACGTCCCTGGCCGACCCGTTCCGCGCGCTGAGTCACAAGCCGCTGCTGCTCATCGCGCTGACCGCGATCTTCTACAACATCGGCTTCTTCACGATCCTCGCCGCCGGTCCTTTCGCCTTACCCAAAGCAGGCATCATCCAGATCGGCTGGGTGTTCTTCGGCTGGGGCCTGTTGCTGGCCTTCACCTCCGTCCTGGTGGCACCGATCGTCCAGCGCTGGTTCGGCACTCTGCCGAGCATGATCGGGACCCTGGTCCTCTTCATGGCCGACCTGGTGATGATGGCCGTCTTCACCGATCACCCGCACGTGGTGATCGCCGGCATCGTCGCGTCCGGTGCGTTCATCGGCGTCAACAACACCCTGATCACCGAAGCCGTGATGGGCGCGGCTCCGGTCGAGCGGCCGGTCGCCTCCGCGGCGTACTCCTTCGTGCGGTTCACCGGCGGCGCGGTCGGGCCGTACGTCGCCCTGAAGCTCGGGGAGAAGGTGGGCGCTCACGCGCCGTTCTGGTTCGGTGCGGCTGCCGTGCTCATCGGCGTGGTGATCATCTCCGCCGGTGCGTCCACGGTCTCCCGGGTGCACCGCCCGACCGCGCACAGCGAGGAAGAAGCCGAAGCAGTGCTCGTCGGCGACCTCGACTGACCGCGGGGGGCGGTCCCGGGGTCAGCCGCAGCGGTTCGCCTGCAGGTCCGCGGCGCTCATCTGGCTGCTGCTACCGGGTGCCGTGACCGGGGCGACCCGGTGCTTCAGCCTCAGCGCCGCCTCGTAGCGTGCCGCGGCGACCGTGGTGAACTCCGACGACTTGACCTTCAGTGACTCGGCGAGTGCCGAGCTCAACGCGTAGCCGGGCACCGTGACCAGGATGTCGCTGCCCTTGAAGGTCAAGAACGCGGGTACGACGCCCTTCGGGCGGGCAGCCAGCACCCGGGACCGTATCGACCCGCTGAGCAGCCGGGCGGCCACGGAAAGGTCCACGTTGCCGGCCACCACTCCCGTGCCACTGGAGGTGGCGAGCTTGAAGTTGTCCAGCAGCGCGACGGGCAGCGGCGCCTGGTCGGTGGTGGCGACGTCGAGCTGGTAGTCCGTCGCGATCTGGTCTGTCGTGGTCCGCAGCCAGCAGTGGCGGGCCGGACTCTTCCACTGGGCGACCTGGAGGAAGGCCTGGTTCCTGACCAGCTCGATCCCGGCGGTCACCGACTTGTCGGCACCCTGCGGCACGCGCAGCTGAGCAGCCAGCTGCTGGTCGGCCAGGGAGTAACGGCCGGTGATCCGGGTCAGCACCTCGCCCGCGACCGTGGTGGTGCGCAGGCTGAAGTCGCCGGCACCGACCCGGTCAACCCTCTTGCGCAGGCCCTCGACGATGTTGTCGGTCCTCGTGGTCGGGGTCGCCGTCGGCACCGGACCCAAGGCGCCGGTCGCCCCGGAAGCACCGGGTGTCGCAGCGACGCTGGACGGCGCCGTCGAGGGTTGCGACACCGCACGGTGGGACCCGCAGCCAGAGACGGCCACGACGAGCACGGCGCAGCCGACCACGTGACGAAGCACAGGACGTACCATGGGCAGGACGCTACCGACCGCGGCCAACGCACACCCGGCGGGGATGCCGGGTGTGGCGGCGAGTGGTCAGCCGGCGGGGATGCCGGGTGTGGCGGCGAGTGGTCAGCCGGCGGGGATGCCGGGTGTGGCGGCGAGTGGTCAGAGGTTGCCGCGCAGCTCCTGCTCGCGCTCGATCGCCTCGAACAGCGCCTTGAAGTTGCCCTTGCCGAAGCCCAGTGACCCGTGCCGCTCGATCAGCTCGAAGAACACCGTCGGGCGGTCACCCAGCGGCTTGGTGAAGATCTGCAGCAGGTAGCCGTCCTCGTCGCGGTCCACCAGGATCGCCCGCTTCTGCAGCTCCTCGATCGGCACCCGGACGTTGCCGATCCGGGCCCGCAGCTCCGGGTCCTCGTAGTAGGAGTCCGGGGTGGCGAGGAACTCGACCCCGTTGGCGCGTAGCGCGTCGACGCTGGCCAGGATGTCGTTGGTCGCCACCGCGAGGTGCTGCGCACCGGCACCGCGGTAGAACTCGAGGTACTCGTCGATCTGGGACTTCTTCGCAGCGATCGCCGGCTCGTTGAGCGGGAACTTCACCCGGTGGTTGCCGTTGGCGACGACCTTGCTCATCAGCGCCGAGTAGTCGGTGGCGATGTCGTCGCCGATGAACTCCGCCATGTTCGTGAAGCCCATGACCTTGTTGTAAAACTCCACCCACTCGTCCATGTGCCCCAGCTCCACGTTGCCCACGATGTGGTCGAGCGCCTGGAAGAGCCGCTTGGGCTCGCCCTCGCGCTTGACGAAGCTGCTCTGCGCGGCGACGTAGCCGGGCAGGTAGGGGCCGTCGTACCGCGAACGGTCGACGAGGGTGTGCCTGGTCTCGCCGTACGTCGCGATCGCGGCGATCCGGATGGTGCCGTGCTCGTCGGTGATGTCCTCGGCGGGGCGTACGACGGTGGCGCCGGCCTTCGTCGCCTGGGCGACGCACCGGTCGACGTCGGGGACCTCCAGGGCGATGTCGACGACCCCGTCGCCGTGTCGACGGTGGTGGTCGGCCATCGGGCTGTCCGGGTCGACCGCGCCGTTGACCACGAACCGGATCGAACCGGCCCTCAGCACGAACGACTTGTGGTCGCGGTTGCCGTGCTCCGGCCCGGAGTAGGCGACCAGCTCCATGCCCCAGGCGGACTGGTAGTAGTGCGCGGTCTGGGTGGCGTTGCCGACCACGAAGACGATCGCGTCCCAGCCGGTGACCGGGAAGACATCGGCCTCCTCGTCGTACTCGACCAGGCCCACGAGCTGTTGGAGCTGCTCGAGAGTGAGGTCGGCCTTGAGCTCGTCGGCGGTGAGCGCGCCGCCGGTGCTGGGGCTGGGCTGTGTCGTCGTCGTCATACTGACACTTTCCCGGGTTAGGACAAGATGTGCAACAGTACGACGAAGTACTGGGCATGTTGCCCAGCGAGGAGGGGTCTGATGGATGACCTGGATCGCACTCTGCTCGAGCTCTTCACCGCCGACCCGCGGATCGGAGTCCTGGCGGCTTCGCGCCGGCTGAAGGTGGCCCGCGGCACGGTGCAGGCCCGGCTGGACAAGCTCACCTCGTCGGGCGTGATCCTGGGGTGGGGGCCGGCGCTCGACCCGGCCGCGATGGGTCACCCGGTCACCGCGTTCCTGACCCTGGAGATCCGCCAAGATCCGGACTTCGGCGGCCACGACACCATCGGTCTGGCCCTGTCCCGCGTCACGGAGGTGCTGGAGGCCTGCACCATCACCGGCCCGGGCGACATGTGGTGCCGGGTCGTGGCGCGGTCCAACACCGACCTGCAACGGGTGATCGACTCGGTGCTGTCCATCCCCGGCATCGTCCGCTCCTCGACGGTGATCGCCCTGGCCACCCAGGTGCCCTACCGGGTCCAGCCCGGCCTCGGCGTCTGAGGAGCGAGCCCCAGCGAGCCTCACGAAACCCCTGCTCACCGACACCGCGCGCGGCTCGAAAGCGCCGGCAGCTCGTCGAAGCCTCGCTCGATCCTGGCCCGGGCAAAGAGTGATTTCAGACCTGTGGACGGGTGGTTTCGAGACGCTCGTTCCTCGCTCCTCAACCACCGT
>JBBSVL010000251.1:0-4708 GCA_038233595.1 Propionibacteriales bacterium
CGGGTCACAGGTGAGCCTCGCCGGGATAGACCACGCCCAACGCGGCGCGGACGGAGTCCATCTGGCGCAGCACGCTCAGGGTCTGCTGGTGCGGCACCCACGGGCTCTCCAGCTCCCCGGCCCGCAGGCAGCGCATCACCTCGGCCGCCTCGTTGCCGAGCCCGGTGCCGATCACTGGTTCCGGTGGGTCGATCCGTTGCGGCTGCTGCGCCTGCCCGTCGACGTACGGCGTCCAGGTGACGTACGGCGGGTGGTGGAACGGCGCTGGGAAGTCCAGCCGGCCGGTGTCGGTGGCGATCGTCGCAGTCCGGGGGGAGTTGCTGGTCATGGAGGTGGTGAGCGCGGCCACCGCACCGCTGTCGTACCGCGCGGCCAGCACCAGGTTGAGGTCGATGCCGCTGGGCGCCTTGTGGGCCACCGCGGTCAGCTCGGCCGGCTCACCGAGGAAGAGCTGCGCCATGGTCAACGGGTAGATGCCCATGTCGAGCAGGGCACCGCCCCCCAGGGCCGGGTCGAGCATCCGGTCGCTTGGTGGCAGCTCGACCACCCAGCCGAGGTCGGCGACGAGCTGGCGCGGCTGGCCGAAGTCGCCGGCCCGCATCCGCTCGCGCAGATGGCGCACCAGCGGGTGGCAGGCCATCCACATCGCCTCCATCAGGAACAGCCCCTTCTCCGCGGCCAGGGCCACCAGGTCCTCGGCCTGCGCGGCGTTGAGGGTCAGTGCCTTCTCGCACAGCACCGGCTTGCCCGCCTCCAGCAGCATCCGGACGTGCTCGTGGTGCAGCCCGTGCGGGCTGGCCACGTAGACGACGTCCACGTCTGGATCGGCCGCGAGCTCGGCATAGGAGCCGTGGGCGCGGACGGTGCCCCCGTCGCGCTGCGGGAACTCCTGGGCAAACTCTCGGGCAAACTCCTGGGCAAACTCCTGGGCCGACTCCAGCCGGCGTGCCCCGACCGCGACCAGCCGGGCGTCGGGCAGCTGCTGAAGGTCGGTCACGAAGCGGTGCGCGATCTTGCCGGTGGCGAGGACGCCCCAGCCGACCGTGCCGGTCGAGGCATCGTCGTTGTCCATGCCGCCACGGTAGCGACCACGACTCGCCCGGAATCAAATGACATCGCTGTTGTTCGTCACCTAGACTCAGCGACATGCCCGCCGAGCACGCCACCGCGCCGAACCAACCGGAGCGCTCCCCGCTGTCCGAGCGGGACTCCGCGATCCTCGACTTCGAGCGCCAGTGGTGGAAGTACGCCGGGGCCAAGGAACAGGCGGTGCGGGAGAAGTTCGAGATGTCGTCGGCCCGCTACTACCAGGTGCTCAACACCCTGATCGACCGTCCCGAGGCGCTCGAGAGCGACCCGTTGCTGGTCCGCCGGCTGCGCAGGCTCCGCGCCTCCCGTCAACGCCAGCGCCAGGCCCGCCGCCTCGGCTTCGACGTCTGAGCGCGGTCGTGCACACCATGTCCGGCAGCGCGGCTCGTCAGCGTGACGAACGCGGCGTGGTGGCTCCGGGGCGGGTGACGCTGGCCGCCATGGTCGTGGTCGCGATCGGTGCGGCGTCGTACGTCGCGACCATGCCGCAGCCTTCGGACGCCGCGCGCGTCACGGCCAGCTCGACGGCGCCGACGGCGACGGCCAGCCCGACCCGGTCGGCAGCACCGAAACCGGTCAAGAGGACCAAGAAGGCACCCAAGCCCAAGCCTGTCGTGAAGCGCTCCGACGTCTACGTCGAGGTCTTCAACAACTCCGGCATCCACGGGCTGGCGGCCCAGACCTCGGGCAAGGCGCAGAGCGTCGGCTGGAAGGTCGTCGGCTCCGACAACTGGTACGGCACCATCCCGGCCACCACGGTCTACTACCCCCAGCGGCTGCACTCGGCTGCGAAGGTGCTGGCCCGTGACCTCGGCATCACCCGGCTCCGGCCGGCCATCGCCCCGATGCGGTTCGACCGGTTGACGGTCATCCTGACCACCGACTACACCTCGTGAGTGGACTTCAGCTCCCCCGACGGTGACCGGCAGTACGCCGCGGTGGTCCGCGCGGCCGACCGGCTGGTCGTCGGGCTCGACTTCGACGGCACCCTGGCCCCGATCGTCGAGGACCCCGAGCAGGCCGTGATCCATCCCGACGGTGGCGCCGCACTCCTGGCCCTGACCGAGTCGGTGCAGGCCGTAGCCGTGGTCACCGGCCGCCCGGCGAGGCAGGTGCTGGCTCTCGGCAGTCTTGAGGAGGTGGCCGACCGGATCGGTGCGCACGGGGGTGACCTCTACGTGCTCGGGCAGTACGGCAACGAGCGCTGGTCCCGCCACGACCGGAGGGTGATCTCGCCCGAGCCGCCGCGCGGCCTGGCCGACTTGGTCGACGAGCTGCCCGGCATCCTGGCCCGCCACGACGCCGCGGGGGCGTGGGTCGAGGACAAGGGCCTGGCCGTGGCAGTGCACACCCGCCGGTTGGCCGATGCGCAGGCAGCGTTCGACCGGCTGGTCGGCCCGGTGGCCGAGGCCGCGCGCTCTCACGACCTGCAGGTCGAGCCGGGTCGAATGGTGATCGAGGTGCGCGCCGCGGGAATGGACAAGGGTGCCGCGGTGCGACGGCTGGCCGACGAGCTCGACGCCGGCGGCTTCGTGTTCGTCGGCGACGACCTCGGCGACCTCGAAGCCTTCCGGGCGGTCCGGGAGCTGCGGTCCCGAGGGATGCCCGGGCTGCTGGTGTGCTCGGGGTCGGTGGAGCAGCAGGCCCTGGTCGAGCTGGCCGATGTCGTGGTCGAGGGCCCCGGCGGCGTGCTGGTCTTCCTGGGCGAGCTGGTCGCCGACATCGCGCAGAGCCGCTGACCTTCCGGTGGTCGAGCAAGTTGCGCAGCAACTGACGACGAGACCCGGTCTCGGATGCCGGACACGATGTGCACATCGTGAGACGGCTGCCTAGGGTGGGAACTGCTCATCGAGAGGGGCAGAGGGACACGGCCCGCTGAAGCCCCGGCAACCACTCGCAGTCCTGAGGGAGCGCGAGCTGGTGCCACATCCGTCCCGCGGTCGAGATTCGTCGTGCGGGGAAGATGAGAAGGAGGCTTCCTTGAGCACTGTGACTCCCACCCGGCCGGCCCTGCGCGAAGGTGCGTTCGGTAACGCAACGGGTCTCTCCTGTCGCGAGTGTGGCGCCAGGCACGAGCTCGGCCCGCACTACGCGTGCCCGGAGTGCTTCGGCCCGCTGGAGATCGCCTACGACTTCCCACGGGTCACCCGCGAGCAGATCGCGGCCGGTCCGCCGAACATCTGGCGCTACCAGGCTCTGCTCCCGGTGCCCTCCGACATCACCTCCAGCCCCAACATGGAGCCCGGGTTCACCCGGCTGCTCAAGGCCGGCAACCTCGGTCGTGAGCTCGGCATCGACAACCTGTGGGTCAAGGACGACTCGGGCAACCCGACCCACTCCTTCAAGGACCGGGTCGTGGCGATCGCCCTGTCGGCCGCTCGCGAGCTCGGCTCGAAGGTGTTCGCCTGTCCGAGCACCGGCAACCTGGCCAACGCGGTGGCTGCGGCCGGGGCCCGTGCTGGCATCCCGACCGTGGTGTTCATCCCGCACGACCTCGAGCTGCCGAAGATCGTCGCGAGCGCGATCTACACCAACCGGCTGGTCGCAGTCCGCGGGAACTACGACGATGTGAACCGCCTCGCCTCCGAGATCGCCGGCGAGGAGGACGGCTGGGCGTTCGTCAACGTCAACGTGCGGCCGTACTACGCCGAGGGGTCCAAGACCCTCGGCTACGAGGTCGCCGAGCAGCTCGGCTGGCGGATCCCCGACCAGGTGGTGATCCCGGTGGCCTCCGGCTCCCAGCTGACCAAGGTCGACAAGGCCTTCCAGGAGCTGATCCGGCTCGGCCTGGTCGACGACAAGCCCTACCGGATCTTCGGCGCTCAGGCCAGTGGCTGCTCGCCCGTCTCGGCGGCGTTCAAGGCCGGGCACGACGTCGTACGCCCGGTGCGGCCGGACACCATCGCCAAGTCGCTGGCGATCGGCAACCCGGCCGACGGCCCCTACGTGCTCGATGTGTGCCGCCGCACCGGAGGCGCGGTCGAGGACATCGACGACGAGCTGGTCCGCCAGGGCATCGAGCTGCTGGCGCGCACCGAAGGTGTCTTCGCCGAGACCGCCGGCGGGGTGACCGTGGGGGTGCTGAAGAAGCTGGTCGAGTCCGGCCAGCTGGACCCGCACGCCGACACCGTCGTGTTCAACACCGGTGACGGGCTCAAGACGCTCGACGCCGTGGCCGACCGGGTCGGCCCCGCAGCAACCATCGACCCGTCGTACGCCGCGTTCACGGCTGCCGGCCTGGTCTGACCTCTCCCACCAACGAAAGGAATGGACATGGCCGTATCGGTCCGGATCCCCACCATCCTGCGCACCTACACCGGAGGTGAGTCGGAGGTCAGCGCGGACGGCAGCACCCTGTCCGAGGTGCTCGACGACCTCGAGGCGAACCACGCCGGGATCAAGGCGCGGGTGCTCGACGACAACGGTGCGCTGCGCAGGTTCGTGAACGTCTACGTCGGCAACGACGACGTCCGCTTCCTCGAGGCGCTGAACACCGATACCCCCGACGGCGCCCAGATCAGCATCATCCCGGCGGTAGCTGGGGGATAGTCCGGTTCAATCGGCAGGCGAATCGCCGGGACCCGGCTGCCGGTTGAACCGGACTATCCATGACCTACTC
>JBBSVL010000252.1:0-4707 GCA_038233595.1 Propionibacteriales bacterium
GGGAGAAGAAGCCGGTGAGCTGGGCGTACATGGGGCCCTGCGGGTAGACGCGCTTGAACTTGTAGCGGTCGTTGGACTTCTTGCTCTCCGCGATCGCTTTGCCGTTGACCAGGATCGCGCCGCGCTGGCGGGAGAACTGCAGGTCGCGCACGCGTCGGTTGTCCGGGTGGGCGCTGAGCGAGGAGAGGGAGTCTGCCTGCCAGTACTGCAAATAGGTCGCGTTGATGAGCAGCGCGACGAACAGCAGCATGCAGAAGACGCTGAGGTTGCGGATCGGCTTGTTCATCGGGGCCCCCGCGGAATCGGGAGCGAAGCGAGTGATTTTGTGGGGTGATTCATCTCATCACCACCACCTGGGTGGCGTCCGACTCGGAGTCGCTGCCCTCGGCTCCGCGCAGCAGCTCGGGTGGCGGACGGCGGGCCTGGTCGGAGACCCGCAGCAGCAGCGCGATGATCACCCAGTTGGCGACCAGCGAGGAGCCACCGGCCGACAGGAAGGGGGTGGTCAGGCCGGTGAGCGGGATCAGCCGGGTGACCCCGCCGATCACCACGAAGACCTGGAGCGCGAAGACCACGCCCAGGCCGGTGGCCAGCAGCTTGCCGAAGCCGTCGCGACAGATCAGGGCGGTGCGCAGTGCGCGTTCCACGATCAGCCCGTAGAGCACGATGATCGCCATCACGCCGGTGAGCCCGAGCTCCTCACCGAACGAGGGCAGGATGAAGTCGGACCACGACAGCGGCGTCAGGTAGGGGCTGCCCAGCCCGAGGCCACGCCCGACGAGGCCACCCCAGGCCATGCCGTAGAGGCCCTGGATCAGCTGGAAGGCGCTGGAGCTGTGCCCGAACGGGTCCAGCCATCCCTCGACCCGCACCTGGACGTGGCCGACCACCAGGTAGCCGACGTAGGCACCCACGGAGAACAGCACGGTGCCGACGACCAGCCAGCCGGGCCGTTCGGTGGCGACGTAGAGCATGACCAGGAAGAGGCCGAAGAACAGCAGTGACGAGCCGAGGTCGTTCTGGAAGATCAGGATGCCCAGGCTGACCAGCCACATCGCCAGGACCGGCCCCAGGTCGCGACCTCGGGGCAGGTCGACGAAGAGCAGTCGTCTTCCGGCCAGGGCCAGGGCGTCGCGGTGCTGGACCAGGTAGCCGGCGAAGGCGATGACGAGCAGGACCTTGGCGACCTCACCCGGCTGGAAGCTGAAGCCGGCGAACCGGATCCAGATCCGGGCACCGTTGATGTTGGCGCCCAGACCGGGCACGAGCGGCAGCAGAAGCAGCACGATCGCGGCGAGGCCAGAGGTGTAGGTGAACGCCTGCAGCCGTCGGTGGTCGCGCAGCACGACCAGCACGACGACGAACAGCAGGACGCCGAGGGTCATCCAGACCAGCTGGCTCGACGCGTGGGTCGTCGCCTGCGGGTCCGCCTGCACGAGGGCATGGTCGATGCGGTGGATCATCGCCAGGCCGAGCCCGTTGAGGGCCGCGACGACCGGCAGCAGCACCGGGTCGGCGTACGGCGCGGTGAACCGGATGGTCACGTGCGCGGCGATGACCAGCAGGGCCAGCCAACCGCCGTACCCGATGATGTCGGTCGGGACCACACCCGCGGTGCCGATGCCCTCGGCGGCGTAGGCGCCGATGCCGACGACCAGCGAGAGCACGAGCAGGAACAGCTCCGCACCACGCCGACTGCGGTGCGCGAGACCCCGGGCCGGGTTGTTCGTCGTTGTGGTGGAGGTCATGGTGCGGACACGCAGTTCGTCGAGCCCGGCCCGGTAGTCGCCGAAGGGCTGGGTGAAGCGCTCGCTGCCGCGCTGGCCGAGGCCTTCGCGGCGGCGCTACGCGCGGCGCGGGCCTTCGCCTTCTGTTTCGTGGTCGTCGGTTTGGCGGTCGGGCGGCGAGTCGGCGTAGGAGCCGCGGACGGTGTCGTGCCGGGGGGGTTCACGCAGCCGGCCTTGCCGGCGAGGCGCTGCACGATGGCGCGGGCGTCGTCGAGGTTGGTCGCGGCCATGCCGTCGCTGACCTGGCCCCGGTAGTAGTCGGGCAGGTCAGCGACCAGGGTGTCGGTCCGGGAGTAGACGTGGTGCAGCCGCAGGATCGGCAGGTCGGCTTCGACACCGCGGTAGATCGCCACGTGGCTGCCGCTCGGCGCGACGTAGTACTGCCGCTGGCTCCAGGCGTAGGCCGACGAACCGCCCAGCCACAGCAGCACGCCGAGGACCACCAGCCCCGCGACCCAGCGTAGCCAGACGAAGCGGCGAGGTGGCCGCGGTGCGTAACGGATCGCCTCCGGGTCGGCGTCACCCTCGTTGGGGCTGCCCGGCTGGTCGGGGTCGGTCGGGACCGGCGCGAGCTCGCCGGTGTCGACCCGCCGCCGCGCGCGGCTGCGGCCCAGGCCTTTGCGCTTCTCGGCGGCGGCACCGACCACGATCGGGCTGATCTGGATGGCCTGGGTCTCGTCGGGGTCCTCGTCGTCGGCGTCGACCACGTCGGCCACGACCACTGTGACGTTGTCGGAGCTGCCCGCCTCGAGGGAGTCGTGCACCAGGGTCGCGGCCGCCTGGTCGACCGTACCGGTGCGGAGAGTAGCCGCGAGCGCCGCGTCGTCGAGCACGCCACTGGCGCCGTCGGAGCAGAGCATGATCCGGTCGCCCGGCAGGAGCTCGACCAGGAACAGGTCGGGCTCGGTCTCGTGCACACCGTCGACGGCGCGCAGGATCAGGTTGCGGTGCGGGTGGACCCGAGACTCCGGCTCGGTGATCCGGCCCTCGTCGATCAGGCCCTGGACGAACGTGTGGTCCTTGGTGACCTGCGTGATCTCGCCGTCACGGAGCAGGTAGCCGCGGCTGTCGCCGACATGACCGACCCCGATCCGGGTGCCGTCGAAGATCGCCGCCGTCACCGTCGTACTGGTGCCGTCGAGCTCGGGGTGCTGCTCGACCAGCTCGGCGATCTTGCGGTGGGCACGGTCGATGGCCTCGGCGAGCGTCGCCTGCATGTCGTTGCCCGGCGGTACGTCGAGCACGCGAAGCTGTTCGATCGCGGTGCTGCTGGCCACGTCACCGCGCACCGAGCCGCCGACGCCGTCGGCAACGGCGAGGAAGTGCTCACCGGCGTAGCCGGAGTCCTGGTTGTCCTTGCGCACGCGCCCGACGTCGGACAGCGCGGTATAGCGCAGCCGAAGCCTGCCGTGGGACGGAGCCGAGGTCACGTGATGGCTACTTCCGTAGTTCCAGGATCGTCTTGCCGATGCGCACCTGGCTGCCGAGGGTGAGGGTGGTCGGCTGGGTGATCCGGGTGCTGCCCACGTAGGTGCCGTTGGTGGAGCCGAGGTCCTCGACGTACCACTGGTCCTCGTTGGAGGCGATGCGTGCGTGCCGGGTGGAGACGTAGTCGTCGTCGAGGCGGATCGCCGCATCGGTGCCCCGCCCGATCAGCAGTGGGGCCCGGTCGAGCGGGATCACCTCGCCGCGGTTGCTTCCCTCCAGGATGGCCACGTTGGTCGGGGAGCCCCGCCGGGGCTTGGCATTCTGCTTGCGGGTCGCCCGGCTCTGTCGCTTGCTCGGGCGCTCGGCCTCCTGGCGGGCCGCCCGGGCGCCGAACATGTCCGAGCGGATCACCGAGACCGCTGAGAGTACGAAGATCCACAAGATGGCCAGGTAGGCGAACCGGATCAGCGTCAAGGTCAGCTCAGACACCGGGGGCTCCGTGGTCGGGTGGGGCACTCGGGTGCTGCTCGGTGAGCCGCAGTGTCAAGGTGGTGTTGCCGATCCGGACCTCGGCGCCGTCGGCCAGGACGGCCGACTCGGTCAGCTTGCCGTTGACGCTCAGCCCGTTGGTGGAGCCGAGGTCGTGCACGCTGACTCGCGGCTCGGAACCGGTGCCGCCGGGGTCGTCCACCCTGATCTCGGCGTGCCTGCGCGAGACACCCGGGTCGGTGATCCGGAGGTCGGCATCGTTGCCGCGACCGATCACGATGCCGGGCGGGAGCAGGGGATGCCGCTTGCCGTTGACCTCGAGGGTCGCGGTGGCCCGTCGTGCCTGCGTGTCGGAGGGATCTCCGGCGGGTGTGCTCACCTGGCTGATCGACTGGCTCCGCACCCGGAAGCGGCCGGTGGTCAGATCCTCGGCCGTCTCGAGCTCGATCATCACGGGTCCCGTGAACACGTATGACTGCTGGGCGGCGTGGTCACGCAGCATCGAGGTGAGCTCGCTGGTCAGCTTCGGGCCGAGGGACTCCAACCGGTCGAGGTCCGTGTCGGAGAGCTCCACATGGAACTTGTTGGGCACCAGCCGTCGGTCGCGGCTGAGGATCTGGGCAGAGTTGTCGGCCTCGCGGTTGAGCGCCGCGGAGATCTCCACCGGTTGTACGGCGCTGCGGAACGTGCGCGCGAAGACCCCGGAGATCAGCTGCTCGAGGCGGTCCTCGAAGCGGCGTAGCCCGCCCATCGGAACCTCCTCGGTCTTTCGGCTCGCGTGGTCGGTGGTCGGCCCGGACCGCGTCGGTGGTGGAGCTGGTCGATGCCCGACCCTGTCATGGCTTCCCCGATCGTAGCCAAGAGTCCCTCTCGGTTTGGGTGCCGCCCACCGGGTGGGTTAGCCTTTCGCTGCTTCTCGCGCGAGTGGCGGAATAGGCAGACGCGCACGGTTCAGGTCCGTGTGCCCGAAAGGGCGTGGGGGTTCAACTCCCCCCTCGCGCAC
>JBBSVL010000253.1:0-4705 GCA_038233595.1 Propionibacteriales bacterium
CGCACGCGGGCAACCTTCCTCCAACGTCTGCTCACTACAGTGGTGTGCGTCACTGATCTCGCAGGAGGAACCGATGATCGTCCCGTTGTCCGTGAACGACTTCCTCGCTCGCGCCCTCGCGGTCTACGGAGAGCGCACCGGGATCGTCGACGAGCCCGACCAGCCGGGCCCATCGCTCGGTGACGTCAGCTACCAACGCGTCGCGGAGCTGGCCCGGGCGCAGGCAGCGAAGCTCGACCAGCTCGGCGTCGGGGTCGGAGAACGGGTCGCGTTCGTCTCCCACAACAGCGCCCGGATCTTCACCTCCTTCTTCGGTGTGTGTGGATCGGGACGGGTGCTGGTGCCGGTGAACTTCCGGCTCTCGCCCGACGAGGTCTCCTACATCGTCGAGCACTCCGGTGCGCGGGTGCTCTACATCGACCCGGAGCTGAAGGACTCGCTCGCCGGTGTCAAGGCCGAGCACACCTTTGTCCTGGGTGAGGACGACGACCTCTACCTGTTCGACACCGAGCCGAAGCCGTGGGAGCCCGACGAGAACGCCACCGCCACGATCAACTACACCTCCGGCACCACGGCCCGGCCCAAGGGCGTGCAGCTCACACACCGCAACATCTGGGTCAACGCGGTCACGTTCGCGCTGCACGCCGGGGCCACCGACCGGGACGTCTACCTGCACACTTTGCCGATGTTCCACGCCAATGGCTGGGGGATGCCGTTCGCGATGACCGGCATGGGAGTGCCCCAGGTGGCGTTGCGCAAGGTCGATGGCGCTGAGATCCTGCGCCGGGTCGAGAAGTACGGCGTCACCGTGATGTGTGCCGCGCCCGCGGTCGTTGCCGCCGTGCTGGACGCCGCGCAGACCTGGGACGGCGAGATCCCCGGGCGAGACCGGACCCGGATCATCGTGGCCGGCGCTCCGCCGCCGACCAAGACGATTGCCCGGGTCGAGGCCGAGCTGGGCTGGGAGTTCGTGCAGATCTACGGCCTCACCGAGACCTCGCCGCTACTGACCGTCAACCGGACCAGGCAGGAGTGGGACGAGCTCGACCCCGAGGCCCGGGCCACCAAGCTGGTCCGGGCCGGTCAGCCGGCCATCGGCGTGACGCTTCGCTCCGACGAGAACGGCGAGGTGCTGGCCCGCTCCAACGTGGTACTCGAGGGGTACTGGAAGCAGCCGGAGGAGACCGAGCGCACCCTGGCCGGTGGTTGGTTCCACACCGGTGATGGCGGCGACATCGGCGACGACGGCTACCTGACCATCCAGGACCGCAAGAAGGACGTGATCATCACCGGAGGGGAGAACGTCTCCTCGATCGAGGTCGAGGACGTGATCTTCTCCCACCCCGACGTCGCGGAGGTCGCCGTGATCGGCGTACCCGACGAGAAGTGGGGCGAGACGATCAAGGCGCTGGTGGTCAAGGCTGAGGGGTCCGCACTGACCGAGCAGGAGCTGATCGACTACTGCAAGTCCAAGGCCGCCCGCTACAAGGCGCCGTCCTCGGTCGAGTTCCGCGACATCCTGGCCCGCACCGCCACCGGCAAGCTCCAGAAGTTCAAGCTGCGCGAGCAGTACTGGGAAGGTCGCGACCGGCAGGTCAACTGACCATTCGGAGCTCGAGCAGATTGCGCAGCAACCGGCGTCTGGACCACCGCGCCCGCTAGCCTCTGCGCATGCCTGCGCTGCGCGACGTTCTCGCCCTGATGGAGCAGTGGTACCCGGCCCGCTGGGCCGACGACTGGGACTCCGTCGGCCTGGTCTGCGGGGACCCGGACCAGGAGGTCGGGCAGGTCCTACTCGCCGTCGACCCCGTGACCGCCGTGGTGCAGGAAGCCCTGGGCACGCCGACAGACCTGGTCGTGGTCCACCATCCGCTCTTCCTGCGCGGCACCGGGTCGGTGGCGGCAACCACGCCCAAGGGCCGTGTCGTGCACC
The DNA here is from genome assembly GCA_038233595.1 of Propionibacteriales bacterium. Taxonomy (GTDB): domain Bacteria; phylum Actinomycetota; class Actinomycetes; order Propionibacteriales; family Nocardioidaceae; genus Marmoricola. The sequence continues at coordinate 1,934 of JBBSVL010000253.1, forward strand.
AGCTGGTCTCCCACGGCTGCGCGCTCTTCAACGCCCACACCAACGCCGACTCGCCGGCTGGCGGGGTCTCTGAGTCCCTGGCCCGCGCGCTCGGCCTGGAGCAACTCCGCCCGCTTGAGGCCGACCCGGTCGAACCTCTGGAAGCGCTCACCGTGTTCGTGCCCGCGCCCGCGGCGGCTGCCATCCGGGAGGCACTGGCGAAGGCCGGCGCCGGCGACATCGGGGGCTATGACTCCTGCTCGTTCACCTCCGTGGGCGAAGGCAGGTTCCGTCCCCAGGAAGGAGCGGATCCAGCGATCGGGACGGTGGGTGGGCACGAGGTGGTCGAGGAGGTACGGATCGAGATGGTCGTACCCCGTGGCAACCGGGAGGCGGTGCTCGACGCGATGCGGACGGCGCATCCCTACGAGGTGCCGGCGCACAACCTCGTGCAGCTCTCGACCACGGTCGAGCTCGACCGTGGTTCGGGGCGGATCGGCACCCTACCCACGACGATGAGCCTGCGCAGCTTCGCCGACCACGTCGCGGCGACGCTGCCCGCGACGGCCCACGGGGTCAAGGTCGCCGGTGATCCCGACCGTCCGGTGCGCACGGTCGCCCTCTGCGGCGGCGCCGGCGACTTCCTCCTCGACCGCGCGCGCGCCTCGGCCGCCGACGTCTATCTCACCTCCGACCTGCGGCACCACCCGGCCAGCGAGTTTCGTGAGTACGACGGGCCGGCCCTGGTCGACGTCGCGCACTGGGCCGCGGAGTGGACCTGGCTGCCAGTCCTGCGCCGCAAGCTCGAGGCCGCACTGGGCGATACGGTGGAGGTTCGCGTGAGCACCACGCCGACCGACCCGTGGACGTTCCGCGCCTGTCCTGAGCCAACACAGACCGACCCGCAACAGACCTAGAGGGAGATCCCGCTGAAAGCCGACCCGTTCGCCCAGCTCAAGCTGCTCGACGTACAGGAGCTCGACTCCCGTCTCGACGCCCTGGACCACCAGCTGCGAAGTCTTCCCGAGATCGCCCAGCTCGTCGAGGCCGGTGTGCAGCGCAAGGAGCTCGACGACCGCGCGCGTGACCTGCGGATCGAGGTGGCCGACCTGAGCGTCGAGCAGAAGCGGGCCGACCGTGACGTCGAGCAGGTCAGGTCGCGCCGGGAGCGGGACCGCAGCCGGATGGAGCAGGGCCTGGTCACCAGCCCCAAGGACCTCGAGCGGATGGGCCACGAGCTGGAGACGCTGGAGCGCCGGATCTCCTCCCTCGAGGACGACGAGCTCGAGGTGATGGAGAAGCTGGAGCAGACGCAGTCCGCGCTCGACCAGGTCGGCGCCGACGCGATCGCCGCTGAGGAGCGCACGACGGCCCTCGCCGTCGCCCGGGACCGGAGCTCGGCGGGCTTGCGCGCCGAGATCGAGAACGCCGTCCGTGAGCGCGCCGCCGCCGTCGCCGGGATGCCCGCCGAGCTGCTGGCTCTCTACGAGAAGCTGCGGGCCCAGAAGGGTGGCGTCGGCGCCGCTGCGCTCCGGCGGCGGCAGTGTGACGGCTGTCGGCTGGGCCTGGACACCACCGACCTGGCCCGGATCGCCAAGGCTCCCACCGACGAGGTGATCCGCTGCGAGGAGTGCAACCGGATCCTGGTCCGCACGTCCGAGTCCGGGTTGGGGTCTGGCAAGGACGTGAACCTGTAGCCCTGTCCCGCTAGCGGATCTCGGTGACCACCACGTCGAGCCGGGTGCCTTTCGGGGTGGGCTCTCCCACCTCGACCGTCCAGCCGTGCGCGACCAGGCCCTCGGCAAGCTCGGCCGGGGTTCGTGGCGTGGCACCGTCCTCGAGCAGCGACCGGACCAGTCTGCCCTTGGTGGCCTTGTTGAAGTGGCTGACCACCTTCCTGGTGCCGTCGACCTCGTGCAGCACCCGGATGGTCGCCACGCGCGGGGCGAGGTCGCCGGCCGGGTGCCAGAACGCGGCGTACGTCGCGGAGCGAAGGTCGACCAACAGCCCGCTCCCCAGTGCCTCACGCACCACGGGGTCGAGGTGCGTGCGCCAGTGTGCAGCGATCCCGCCCAACCCAGGCAAGGTCACGCCGCCGGCGAGCCGGTAGGCCGGGATCGGCTCGTCGAGGCGCACCAGGCCGAACAGTGCCGAGGTGATCGCGAGCCACCTGGTGGCTCGACGCCGGGCCGGACCGCTCAGGTCGGACAGGGCCAGCGCCTCGTAGAGGACTCCTGCGTAGACCTTGTCCGCGCGTGCGGTCGAGGCATCGAGCAGGCGGGCGTTGCGTCCTACCTCGTCGGCCTGGCTGGGCCCGAGCCCGAGCACCTCCGCTGCGTGCGATGGGTCGCCTCTGCAGAGATCGACCAGCGCCTCGAGCACCTGTTCTCGGGGGGTGACCAGCGGAGCAGACCAGCGGTCAGGCCGCAGCCGGGCCCCGCGACGTGGTGCGGTCTTGCCTTCCGAGGGGGGCAGCAGGATCAGCACGGCGCCAGCGTAGGACGGCGCCGGGCGACGTCCTACGTTGCCTGCATGGAGACTCGTAACCTCGGCCACACCGGAATGCATGTCAGTCAGCTCTGCCTCGGCGCGATGATGTTCGGCGCTCCGCCTCCGCCCCGCCCCGACACCCGGCCCACCGGGTCATCGAGGGCCAGTGGATCTCCGAGCGGCACGGGCTGGGCAGGTTCGTCACCGAGCAGCCGCCGTACTCCATGATCACCCGGGCCGTCGAGGCAGACGTCCTCCCGGTGGCAGAGCAGTACCGGATGGGCGTGATCCCGTGGAGCCCGC